>QYQJ01000229.1 GCA_007280875.1 Bacteroidota bacterium | reverse complement strand
GTTTTGGTTTTTGTTAAATATTCATATTCTCTCAATAACATAAACGGGTATAGGCGTTCAGTCTGATGACAAAAATAGAGAAGTTCGGTGTGTTAGAAGATTAACAGGCAGGTGAGATTTATTCATCCAGATGGTGATATATGTCTATGTATATTTGACGAAGATCAATAACATCATTGACATATATCAATATCTAAAAAAACATGACGACACATGTTGACACCAAACAAATTGAAAGACAGGGAAGTTAGCCTGTTTGGCTGATCTGGCGGAGCTGTTTCTCGTTAAGGATTTCGACGGTATTGCCATTGACTTTCAGGATGCCCTCCTCCTTCAATTCCTTAAAAATCCGGATGGAACTCTCTTTCGACATCCCGGAAAGGTCGGCCAGGTCCTGGCGGGAGATGGTGATCTCAAAGGGGTTTTTGTCGTAAATCTTTTCGCGCAGGTAAAACAGGACATCGGCGATACGGCCCGGCATCTGTTTCTGGGTCAGACTGACTACCTGATCGAAATTGAAAATGGCCTGCCGGGATACCCGCTGGATGAACTCTTCTGCAAAATCAGGATTTTTGCGGATCAACAGTTTGAAGATATTGACATCTACCAGGCAGGCGGTTGTCTCTTCCACGGCAGCTGCCGAATAGTAGTGGCGATTATCCACATAGATACCCGGCCCAAAAATGTAATCAACAGGTTTCACCAGGGCCAGGATCAGGTTTTTTCCGTATCCTTCGATATATAACTTGGCCAGCCCGTTAGTCAGGCATACGAAATGCGGTGACGGCGTACCCTGTTTAAATAGGATCTCTCCGGCTTTGTAATGAACGGTATACCGTCCCTTATCGATCTGATCCAGTTCTTCGGGAGTCAGGCTTTTAAATATGGAAGACTTACAATTACAGTTCTTACAATTCTCCGACTCCTGTATCTTGTTCATACCTTAACGATTATCTTAAAAATTACTGGGAATGCAAAGATATAAATAAATTGAGCTAGACAGATAAAAAATTTGATATGCATCAATATTCTATTGATCTATATCAATCAGTCAGATTAATTATCTGATAATCAGCGTTATTAATAAAATGTTTACCGGAGTACGTGTCTCCTCAGGTAATCAGCGATTTGCACCGCATTGGTGGCGGCTCCTTTCCGAAGGTTATCGGAGACGATGAACAGATTGATGCAATGATCCCGTGAGTCATCCGCACGGATCCTCCCCACGAACACCTCATCCTTTCCTTCGGCCAGGATAGGCATGGGATAGAGATTGTGTTGCACATCATCCTGGATCACCACCCCGGGGGTGTCGGAAAGCAGCGAACAGACCTCCCGGATGTCACAGGAACCGGCAAATTCGATGTTCACTGCTTCTGCGTGGCCGACCAGCACCGGCACCCGGACAATGGTCGGGGAAACCATGATGGTCGGGTCGTTCAGGATCTTACGGGTTTCGTCGACCAGCTTCATCTCTTCGGCCGTGTAGCCGTTTTCCTGGAAAGCGCCCCCATGCGGAAAAAGGTTCAGGTCGATCTGGTGGGGGTAGGCCATCTCCCCGGCGATCCCTTTGCGTTCATTCTCAAGTTGCCTGACTCCTCTGGCTCCGGTGCCGGATACCGACTGGTAGGTGGAGACAACCACCCGCTTCACCGTATAGCGTGCATGCAGCGGAGCCAACACCAGTACCAGCTGGATGGTGGAGCAATTAGGGTTGGCAATGATAGTATGATCGGGGGTAAGGATATGCGCATTGATCTCCGGAACGATCAGCGGTACGGCCGGATCCATCCGCCAGGCCGATGAATTGTCGATCACACGGATCCCGGCTTCAGCGTAACGGGGTGCCCATTCCCGGCTTACGCAGCTTCCGGCAGAGAAGATCGCTATATCGGGCTTTTCCCGGATGGCCTCAAGGTGATCGGTCACCCGGAACACCTTTTCATGAAACCGGACCATCTGTCCGATCGATTTAGGAGAAGCTACGGGAAACAGCTGATTCACCGGGAAAGCATGCTCCTCCAGGACCTTCAGGATCATGCGGCCAACCAGGCCGGTAACGCCGACCACCGCGAGTTTCATGGAGCAAAGATACAAGAGATTGCGCAATATTGCCATAATTGCACAACATTGCACATGGATTGCCATTCATAGCACATGAATTGCACAGCATTGCACAATATTATACAGGATTATTTTGAATTAATATTTAACCTTTTGGGGCTTTTCCGGATTAATGAAGAAAAAAGCCATGAGAACAGGTATTTTCCTCATTTTCTTTCTAATCCTGATGAGTTCGTCCGGAGTGAAAGCCCAGGTCACGGATGATTTTTCGGATGGTGATTTTACGCACAATCCCCGGTGGGAGGGAGATTCAATGCATTTCGAAGTGAATGGAAGCAAGCAACTCCACCTTCAATGGGCCGGGAGCGACACCTCGGTGCTGGCTACCCCGAATGCACGGATCGGAGAAACAGAATGGAACTTCTGGGTGAAACTCTCCTTTAACACGTCGGCGAACAACCTGCTTCGGGTTTACCTGACAGCTGACCGGAAGGAGCTTGATCAGCCCCTGACTGGCTGTTTCCTTCAGGTGGGAGGAGCCGGCGACAGCCTTACCATAATCCGGCAGGAAGGGACCGGACTGATCCCACTCTTTCACTTCCCGGATGGCTCTACATCCCAATCTACCAATTCGTTACGGGTGAAGATCATCCGGGATGCCGCCGGATTTTGGAGCAGCTGGATCGATCCGGAGGGAGGGGTACAGTTCGTTGAGCAGGGGAGCTGGTCGGACTACACCAGTCAGTACACCGCCTGGTTCGGGTTCTGGTGTAAATACACCTCCAGCAATGCCGCCAAATTCTATATGGATGACGTATATGTCGGTCCGGTGATTCACGATACTATTCCGCCGAAACTGGTATTACTGACTATTCCTGACAGCCTGCACCTGAAATTGATCTTCTCAGAAGCTTTGGAAGTAACAACAGTTCAAATCCTTTCTCATTTTACCCTGTTGGGAGACCTGAGCCATCCCATAGAGGCCAGTGTACCTTCAGGACAGCCGGAACAGGTTATGCTGACCTTTTCCGAATCCTTTGCCGGACAGGTAACGGACACCCTGCTGATAGAATCCCTGACCGATCCGGCAGGAAACCGGATGCACGATACACTGGCACCGTTCACCCGGTTTTCGCCCGGGGCCTTCGATATCCTCATCCATGAGATCCTGGCGGATCCGGAACCAGCGGTCGGGATGCCCCTTGTTGAATATGTGGAGCTGTACAACACGACAACCTTTCCGGTAAACCTGGCCGGCTGGTCTTTTGACGCCGGGACCAACCGGGAAAGCTTTCCGGCTGTTACTATTCAGCCCCACGGGTATCTCCTGCTGGCCTGCGACAGCACGCTGGCCACGTTCGGCCCCACCCTGCCCCTGTTCACCTCCGCCTTCAGCCTGTCCAATGAGGGGGCTGCTCTTGTGTTGCGGAATGAGCGGCAGCAGATCATCCATGCTGTAAGGTATTCTCCGGATTGGATTACAGAATCATGGAAAAAGGATGGAGGATGGTCACTCGAACTGATGGATCCTGACAATCCCTGTGGATGTGACGAAAACTGGAACGCTTCACAGGATCCTTCCGGAGGAACCCCCGGGCGGGCTAATTCAGTCCACCGCACCAACCCTGATGAGGAAAAACCCGAAGTGCTGCGAAGTTTCCTGGCTGATGCAAATACCTGGGCGATCCGGTTTACGGAATCACTGGATACCACCATCCTTGGGGATCTTTCGAGCTGGTCGCTTGATCCGGGCAGTTCCCATCCGGCAAGCCTCGCTCCGGTCCCTCCCGATTACCGGTTACTTAACCTCCGTTTCAACGAACCTTTTTTGCCCGGCATCCTGTACACTCTGACCGGAACTCACGATCTGACGGACTGTACCGGTAATCTCATTGATACACCGGTCATAACTATGGCAGGTATCCCGGAACCCATTATGCGGGAGGATATCATCATCAATGAGATCCTGTTTGATCCGTTGCCGGGTGTTTCCAGGTTCATTGAACTCTTCAACCGGTCGGGGAACCTGGCGGACCTGCGCGAACTGGCCTGGGTGGTTTCAGATACCGGATCGGCTGCCGGAACGACCACCACCACTCTTCTGACGGGAGAATCCTTTCTGCTTTTCCCGCTCGATTTTGTAGCCGTTTGTGCCAGCGAAAAAGGCATCAAACAGCAGTATCATTCACCCAATCCGAAGCAATTCCTGGAGATGGATCCCTTTCCGCAGATGAAGAACGAAAGCGGATCTGTCGGACTGATCCGATCCGGTGACGAAGAGCTGATCGACAGGATGGAATACCACAATGGGATGCATTACCCGTTGCTTACCTCGGCCGAAGGGGTCTCCTTGGAGCGGATCAGCCCTGAACGCCCGGCGGCAGACCCGTCGAACTGGCATTCGGCGGGCGAAAACACGGGATATGCCACTCCGGCCTACGAAAACTCACAATGGGTAGCTCCGCATGCTGACGGAGATGAAGTAGCCATTCACCCTCCCGTGTTTTCGCCCGATAACGACGGTCGCGACGATGAGGTCTCCATCGGGATCACTTTGGAGGAACCAGGTTACCAGGTTACGATCCTGATTTACGACGCCGCAGGGAGAAAGATCCGGCAGGTCGCTTCCAACGCCCTGGCCGGTTGCCGGAGTGAGTTTACCTGGGATGGGATCAGAGAGGACCGGACAAAAGCATCCATGGGGATCTATCTGGTCTATATAGAACTGGTACATCCGGGGGGAGCGATCAAAAAATTCCGCAAACCCCTGGTGGTAGGCGGGATTCTATGAGCATCTTCCGCACCCGGATGAAAGGGGGAACCGCTAATTGCGCGTGGTGGCGATGGTGGCCACACTGATCCGGACCTCTGGTACGGTCAAGAGCGTATGGACACAGGCCTCCAGGGTAGCGCCGGTGGTCACCACATCATCGACCAGCAACAGATGCTTCCCGGCTATCCGGGCCGGGTCCCTGATGCCGAACATACCGGAAACATTCTCCCATCGTTTAAACCGGGTTTTCCGGGTTTGTGTTTCGGTGATCCGGGTCCGGTACAGCGAGCGCACCTCCAGCGGAAGCTGCATGCTGGCCGCCAGTCCGATCCCGAACTGTTCGCTCTGGTTGAATCCCCGGCTCAGCTCTTTGTTCCGGTGCAGCGGCACCGGGATGATCAGGTCCGTGGAGCGGAACAGCGGGGAATGCTTCAGGTAGTTTCCATAGTGTGATCCGAGCCAGATACCCACCTCTTTCCTCCCTTTGTACTTCAGGCAATGGATCAGATGCTGCACCCGGTTCCCTTTGTTGAAATGCAAATACGAAGCGGCGCTTTCCACGCGCACACGCCCCCAGAAAATCCGGCTTACCGGGTTGTCGGGATCCAGATGATACCAGGTTTTAGGCAGCCTGTACTCACACAGGGTACAGACCACCGTTTCACTTTTCCACAGGCTGTTCCCGCAGCAAATGCAGATCCTGGGATAAACCAGCGAGAAAAAATCTTCAATCCACATGATTTTTTCTCATTAATCGGGTAAAAGGGCAAAAGGTTAAAGGATTAATTCAAAATTCAAAGTAATACTGTGCAATACTGTGCAATTCATGTGCAATCATGGCAATACTACGCAATAATCCTTATCTTTACCCCAGTAACATCAGCATCCACACGTATGGTCGTGACCTGTGTCCATATCCATGTCAAGGAGCCCTTCATCGAGGTGTTTGCGGCTGCTTCGGCTGAAAACCACCAGGCTCTTTGGCCGAAATAAGAGCAGGGATGAACGCATTTCAGTTTGCCCGTATACCCCGGATTCATTTCGGGACAGGCTCTTTTTCAAATCTGGCAAATATAATTGAGCCTTACGGAAGCCAGGTGGTCATTATCTGCAGCCGTTCCGTTTCAGCATTTCCTGTATTCAGTGGATTTCTGGATCAGCTGAACCGGAAACAGCAGGTGGCAGAGGTTTGTATCCTGACCGGTGAGCCTTCACCGCAGTTTGTGGATCAGGTGGTCGACAGGGTGTCCGGGAGAGATCCCTCCTGTGTGGTTGCCATTGGCGGAGGAAGTGTGGTCGATGCCGGTAAAGCGGTTTCCGCCATGATTCCGTTGGGCGGAAGGGTGAAGGAATACCTGGAAGGGGTGGGAAGTCGGGAGCCGGATGGACGGAAGATCCCGTTTATTGCCGTTCCTACCACGGCAGGAACAGGCAGTGAAGCCACCAGGAATGCAGTCATCAGTGAACCCGGCCCCAGCGGATTCAAGAAATCATTACGCCACGTGAACTACGTACCCGATATTGCCGTCATCGATCCGGCTTTGACCCTCACCTGTCCTTTGGATGTAACCATGTCAGTGGGGATGGATGCCTTCACCCAGCTGCTGGAGGCCTATACTTCTACCGGGGCCTCTCCCCTGACCGATGCCCTGGCATGGAACGGCCTGGAGATGTCCGTCAGGTCATTACCGGTGGTGTTTACCGATCCGGATAACCTGGAGGCCAGGAGTGAACTTTCTTACGCTGCGTTGCTTTCGGGCATCACCCTGGCCAATGCCGGCCTGGGAGTGGTCCATGGGTTTGCCTCTGTCATTGGCGGCCTGTTCCCTGCACCGCATGGGGTGGTCTGCGGGGCCCTGGTGGCACCGGTTACCCGGGAGAACATCCGCAAGCTGATGGCTACAGGGGAACATCCGAATGCCCTCTGGAAATACAGCAGGGTAGGGGGGCTCTTTACCCCGGAACCAAGTTCGATGGAAAAGCAGCTGGAGATGCTGTCAGAGCGGATTGAAGCCTGGGCCAATGATTTCCGGATTCCTAAACTGGGGAAATTTGGGATCACACGGGCAAATGCCGATCACATTGTCAGTCAGGCAGGACAAAAAACCAACCCGGTAAAACTGGATCCGGATGAATTGGCTGGCATTCTGCTGGAGACCATGGAATAAGCCGGCCAGGATCCCGCATCCAGTCACAAGCGTTTAAATTTTCCGTAAGTTTACACTAAAATTAAAGCTTTCATGCAGGAAGGTCCATTACTGGATGTGGAACATCGTTCGGTCCGTTTCGGGAGTGAAAGCGGGGAAACCTTAGCCGTGGATGATATCTCTTTCTCCATCCAAAGGCGTGAGATCCTGGGTATAGTGGGCGAATCGGGTTCCGGTAAGTCGGTCACTGCATTGTCGCTCCTGGGGCTGATTCCCGATCCGCCGGGCCGGGTCACGGCTGAAGCCATCTGGTTTTGGGATGGTTCCGGGCGGAAGATCCGGCTCGATACCCTGCCGGAAAAGGAGCTACGGAATATCCGGGGGCGTTCGATCTCCATGATCTTCCAGGAACCGATGACCTCCCTGAACCCGGTCTTCAGCTGTGGGAATCAGGTATCGGAGACCATGAGGCAGCACCTGGGAATCTCAGGAAAAGAGGCCAGAACCCGGGTACTGGAGTTGTTCCGTGAGGTGCGGTTACCCGATCCGCCCCGGATTTTCCGCGCCTATCCGCATGAACTTTCAGGAGGACAGAAGCAGCGGGTGATGATCGCCATGGCAATCTCCTGTAACCCCTCTTTGCTGATCGCCGACGAACCCACCACCGCGCTGGATGTTTCAGTGCAGAAAACCATTCTGGACCTGCTGAAAAGGCTCAGGGAGAACCGCCACATGAGCATCCTCTTCATTACCCACGACCTGGGCCTGATCCACCGGTTTGCCGATCGCGTGCTGGTGATGTACCGCGGAAAGATCGTGGAACAGGGAGAGGTGAGGCAGCTATTTGAAGACCCGCAGCATCCCTACACCCGGGGATTGATTGCCTGCAGACCACCAAAAGACAAGAGACTTGAGAGGCTTCCGACGGTTGAGGATTATCTGATGGACGAAGGACGAGGGACGAAGGATGAAAGTACAGGGTCGAGGGTCGAGGGTCGAGGGTCGAGGAATCAGGATCAAAGGTCGAGAAGCGAGAAGCGAGAAGCGAGAAGCGAAAAGCGAAAAGCGAAAAGCGAAAAGCGAAATGGAACAATCGTATATCCCGAATCTCGTATCGCGTATCATGAGGAACTATACAGTCGTGAGCCGGTGCTGAAGGTGGAGCATGTGGGAAAAGTGTTTGCATCGGGATCGGGATTGTTCGTGAGAAACCGGGAGATCATCCGGGCGGTGGATAATGTCAGCTTCCTGCTCTATCCGGGAGAAACACTGGGGATTGTAGGAGAGTCGGGGTGCGGGAAAACCACCCTTTCGCGGGCGATCCTGCAGCTGATCCCCCCTTCGGAAGGGCGGATCATATACGGGAATGAGGACATTACCACCATCACCCGAAGCAACCTGAAAGCTCTTCGGAAGGAGTTGCAGATCATCTTCCAGGACCCTTACTCATCCCTGAATCCCCGGATAACGATCGGGGAGGCGATCCGGGAACCGATGGAGGTACATCACCTGTTCGGAAGTAAGCGACAGCAGATAGAGCGGGTCAACAGGTTGCTGGAGATGGTGGGGCTCAGCAGGGACCAGTTTCGACGCTACCCGCATGAATTTTCGGGGGGTCAGCGGCAGCGGATCTGTATTGCCCGGGCACTGGCTGTCGAGCCCCGGCTGATCATCTGCGATGAATCGGTATCGGCCCTCGACATCTCCATCCAGGCACAGATTCTCAACCTCCTGAACGACCTGAAACACGAACTGCAGCTCACCTATATTTTTATCTCGCACGACCTGAATGTGGTGAAATACATGGCCGACCGGCTGATCGTAATGAAGGAGGGGAGGATCGTGGAGATGGGCGATCCGGATGAGATCTACGTGAATCCGAAGTCGGAATATACGAAGGTGCTTTTGGAAGCGATGGCGGATTGAGGAGGAAATACGAAATACGAAATACGAATTACAGATAATGGCGAAAAGACAACGAATCAGCGGGGAGCAGAAGAATACGCTGATCAATAGTATTCTTCATGTATACCTGGAGAATCCGCACAGTGCCCTGAATTACAAGCAGGTTTCGAAACGGATCGGGACGGAAGACCGGGCCGGGAAGGATCTGGTCAGATTACTGATCGAGGAGCTCTACCGGAACCATGAACTGGTGGAGTCCAACCGGGGAAAATACCGGATCAATCCGGAAGGACAACGCTACCAGAAATCGGTTACAACCCACATGACCGGAACGGTCGACATGAAGCAATCGGGAAAAGCCTATGTGATCCCGGATGACAAGTCGGGCGATGTGTTCATCAATGCCGGTAATACCGGCCATGCCCTGCATGGCGATACTGTGAAGGTTTCACTCTTCCCCATCCGGAAAGGGAGAAAGCGGGAAGGGGAGATCGTGGAGGTTGTCAGGCGGAATAAAACCCAGTTTGTCGGCATCCTGGAGATCACAAAGAACTATGCGTTTGTCGTCCCGGACAATGCGGCCATGCCGGTGGATATCTTCATTCCCCGGGAGAACCTGAAGGAAGCCCGTCACGGACAGAAGGTGATCGTGGTCATCAGCGAGTGGCCGGAGCATTCCCGGAATCCCTTCGGTAAGATCGTCCAGGTACTCGGGAAGCCCGGTGATAACCAGGTGGAGATGCAATCGATCCTGGCCGAGTTTGAATTTCCGCTCTCCTTTACAAAGGCTTCTGAGAAAGAGGCGGCGGCCGTACCGGTTGAGATCCCGGAGAAGGAGATCAGATCCCGGAAAGATTTCCGGAAGGTCTTTACCATCACCATCGATCCCGAGGATGCCAAAGATTTCGATGATGCCATCTCCCTGGAGAAAATGCAGAATGGCCACTGGGAGGTGGGAATTCACATTGCCGATGTGTCACATTACGTCACACCCGGCAGTGCTGTTGACAAAGAGGCTTTCCAGCGGGGTACTTCGATCTACCTGGTCGACCGGGTAATCCCGATGCTTCCCGAACGGCTTTCCAATGAGCTTTGTTCCCTGCAGCCGCACAAGGACCGTCTCTGTTTTTCCGCTGTGTTTGAACTCGATGAAAAGGGAAAGATCTACCATGAATGGTTTGGCAAGACCATCATCCATTCCGATCGCCGGTTTGCCTATGAGGAGGTGCAGGAGATTATCGAAAGCGGCAAGGGCGAGTATGCCGAGGAGATCCGGATTTTCAATACCATTGCCGGTGCACTGAGAGCCGAACGCTTCCGGCACGGTTCCATCAATTTCGAAACTCAGGAGGTTCGCTTCAGACTTGATGAATCGGGGAAACCCCTTGCCATTTACCTCCGCGAAATGAAAGAGGCCAATAAGCTGATCGAAGATTTCATGCTGCTGGCAAACCGGCGGGTTGCGGAACGGGCAGGGAAAAAACGGGGTGAGCGGCCCCCGAAAACCTTTGTTTACCGGGTTCATGACACTCCCAGTCCCGAGAAGCTCCAGGCATTTGTCGATTTCATCAAGAAACTGGGATACCGGATGATCCTGACCTCCAACAAGGCACTGGCCCAGTCCTTCAACACTCTCTTCCGGGACATCCAGGGAACCGGAACGGAGACCATGATCGAGACCATTGCCATCCGGACCATGGCCAAGGCCTTCTATTCTACCCATAATATCGGCCATTACGGCCTGGCCTTTCCTTACTACACCCACTTCACCTCACCCATTCGCCGGTATCCCGACCTGATGGCACACCGGATTTTTCAGCAGTACCTGCAGGGGGCACCCTCGGTCAAAGCTGATGAGTATGAACCGATGTGCGACCATGCTTCGGAGATGGAGCGGAAGGCGATTGAAGCGGAACGAATGTCGGTCAGGTACAAGCAAGCCGAGTATATGCTGGATAAGGTGGGGCAGGAATTCGACGGGCTGATTTCGGGAGTGAGCAAATGGGGGATTTTTGTGGAGATCGTCGGGATCAAATGTGAAGGAATGGTACGGTTGCGCGACCTGGAAGATGACTTTTATTACCTGGATGAGGAGAATTTCCAGGTGATCGGCCAGCGATACGGGTACCAGTATAAACTGGGAGATAAGGTCAGGATCCGGGTGAAACGGATTGATCTGGGCAAGAAACAGATGGATTTTGATCTCGTCATTTGATCATTCTGTTGTTTGGCATGTTGAAAATTCTAACTTTGTAGAACTCTAATTGGTTTGAATTAATCACTCAGCCGTTATTGTCTATGGATCTGATCTCCCCGAAACAGCTTGTTGAAGCGAACAACTTTCTGCAGTATGTAGGCGGGGAGACTCTGGCAAAAATCCTTTTCAAGCTGCTTAAGTTTGACCGGCTCAACAGGGAATATGGGAGAGCCTGTCAGCTCCAGTCCAGGGAATTCATTGATAAGGCCATAGAGGTTTTTGGGATCACCTTTGAAGTAGCCCAGCAGGAGCTGGAGAACATTCCTAAAACAAATTCCTTCATCACCATCTCCAATCACGCTTACGGGGGAATTGACGGGATCCTGTTGTTGAAGTTACTTCCCGATATCAGGCCTGATTTCAAGGTGCTGGCAAATTTTATGCTGACCAAAGTGGATCCCCTGAATCAATATTTTCTGGCGGTAAACCCCTTTGAAGCGTACAAAGATGTCAAGTCCAGTTTTGGCGGGCTGAAAGATGCATACCTCCATCTCCAGAACGGCCATCCGATCGGGATCTTCCCGGCAGGGGAGGTATCCACGGTGAAATTGCAATACCGGGGGGTGGCTGACAAGGAGTGGCAGCACTCCATTCTGAAATTCATCAAACGGGCGAAAGTCCCTGTGATCCCCGTCTATTTCGATGGCTCCAACAGTGCGTTCTTCCATTTCCTGGGGATGATCCACCCGCTTCTCAGGACCGTGAAGCTGCCTTCTGAATTGTTCAACAAAAAAGGAAAGAATATCCGGATCCGGATCGGAACTCCCATTTTAGTGAAGGAACAGGACGAATTTGATGAAATCAGTGAATTCGGTAAATTTCTGCGGATGAAGACCTATGCCCTTGGGATTCCGTTGTCGAACATCAAACGGCAGTCCCTAGCAGCTTTGTCGGAAGCAAACCAGGAGCCGGTAATCGATAGGGTACTCCAGGAGCAGCTGAACCATGAAATCGAGCGGATCACCGATGAGTTTAAACTGTTTCAGATCCAGAATTTTTCAGTCTTTTGTGCTCCCACGGAACGCATACCATATATTACAACTGAAATCGGCAGGCTGCGGGAGCTGACCTACCGGATGGTGGGCGAGAGAACTAATAAAAGCTTTGACCTGGACCACTTTGACCAGTATTTTGACCAACTTTTTATCTGGGATGAGAATACCAAATCCATTGTGGGCGGCTACCGGATCGGAAAGGGGAGGGATATTCTGAATAATTACGGGATTCCGGGATTCTATATCAGCACACTCTTCCAGATAGATCCTGATTTTGCAACGGTTCTGAAGGTTTCCATCGAACTGGGACGCTCTTTTATAGCAAAAGAATACCAAAAAAAGACCATGTCGCTTTTCATGCTCTGGAAGGGGATTCTTTACCTGTTGATTAAAAATCCCGAATACCGTTACCTGATCGGGCCGGTAAGCATGAGCAACGAATTCCTGGATATCTCCAAAGTGCTGGCTGTGGAATTTCTCAAGGCACACTTCTACAATTCGGAATTTTCGGAGTATATCCATCCGAATAAACCCTTCACCCTCCGGTTTCCGCGCAAGATCAACAAGCACCTGTACCTGCAATACGTCGGGAAAGATATCAACCGCCTCGACCGGTTCATCAGCAGCATCGATCCGATCTATAAAACACCGGTCCTATTCAAGAAATACCTGAGTGTAAATGCCGAGATCATCGGATTCAATGTCGATCCGCTCTTCAATAACTGTCTGGATGCGCTCACTATCCTGGACCTCTTTGAAGTTCCTTATGATATGATTGAAGCGCTGTCGAAAGAGATCAATGATCAATCCCTGTTGGACAGATTCAGAAAATAACCCTTCAGTAGGAACGAGGCATGCCTCGTCCCTACTGCACAATCGTCAGCTCATCGATGATGTTCGTAGCATTGGCGAATTTATCGATGATGAACAGGACATACCGTATATCCACGTTGATGCATCGTTGCAGGTTATCTTCAAAGAGGATATCTCCGCTCATCGCTTCCCAGTTCCCGTCGAAAGCCAGACCGATCAGCTGACCGTAGCCATTGATTACGGGGCTGCCGGAGTTTCCTCCTGTGATGTCGTTGGTAGTCAGGAAGCAAACCACCAGTTCTCCATTTTCTCCATAGGGGCCATAGTCTTTCGCCTGGTAGAGATCTTTCAGTTTCTGGTCAACGATGAATTCTTCGTTGGTGGGGTCCTCTTTTTCCATAACTCCTTCCAGGGTGGTGATGTAGTCGTAATGAACCGCATCAGCAGGAAAATAGTCCAGCACCTTTCCATAGGTGAAGCGCATGGTGGAGTTGGCATCCGGGTAGAACATCTTATCGGGGAACATATCCCTGAGTCCGTCGATCCATAACCGGTTTCCCCGGGAGAGACCTGTTCTGGCATTCCCAAAGTTCCCGGCTAATTTCCCGGAAGCCTCCTGCATGGATTGGGCAGTGAGCCAACCCAGGTCCTTTTTAAAGACCTTGAGAGAAGGTTTATCGAGAAATTGATTAGCGCTTGCGGCAGTGGCAAACACACTGGTAGTGTAAACCTTTTCGGCAAAGGCGGCAAAATCGTTGTGGTAATTCTTCTCAATGGTGGAAAAAATAGAGGGGAGATCTTCCTTTTTGATTTTTTTAGCATAGAGTTTCAGCATCTCCCCGAAGGTATTCTTCTCGATTTGGCAGTCCCACTCCTGGAAATGGTCGGTCACCACCGGGCGAAGGCTACTGACGGTTTCTTCAATGGCCGCTTTGTTCTTTTTCTCCAGCTGGTCTTTCAGGCCGGAAAAGCTATTTGCGAATCCGACAATGTCCAGGCCGCTACCGGCAAACCGGGAATAGAAGTAGGGAACACTGAATGTACCCAGTTTTTGGTACCCTTCCTTTAATTCCGGGAGGACATCTCCGTACTTTTCTTTCCGCAACGGATTGTCGTCGACCCACCTGGTGAAATCGGCTTCCAGTTCCTGTTTTTTCCGGATGACATGATTCTTCCGAAGCATCCGGGTCTGACCGATGAAATTCTTCCAGGTATTGGAGAGGCCCGCATAATTCTCGGAATAGGCAATACGGGTCTTTTTATCCACATCCATCCGGGCCTTCATTACCTCCATCTGTTTTCCGAACACGTCGATGATCACCGGGTAAAAATCTTCCAGGTTGTATTCAATTCCATAAGAGGTCAGGTATCGGCTGGTTCCCCCGGGATATCCCCAGATCATGGCGAATTCGTTTTTCTCCTTGGGGGCCAGGCTGATCGGAAGATGGCAGGCCGGTTTCAGGGGTACATTGGTCTCCTTGTACTCGGCCGGGCTGTTGGTACTGTCGGCATAGATCCTGAAGATGGTAAAATCACCGGTATGACGGGGCCACATCCAGTTGTCGGTATCGCCTCCGAACTTTCCGATGGAAGAGGGAGGAGCCCCTACCAGGCGGACATCCGTATAGGTTTTCCACACGAACAGGTAGTATTCATTTCCGCTGTAAAAGGAACTTACACGGCAATTGTAAATTCCGTCTTCGGAGGCGCTGTCGGCGATCCGGCCGGAGATCTCGCGCACCTTCTTGCTGCGGTCCGACTCCGATAATGAATCGGGAAGGAACGGGATGATGGAATCGGTCACATTCTCAATTCTGACCAGGAACGAAGCACACATATGTTCATTGGGGAGCTCCTCTTCCAGGGAGCGGGCCCAGAAGCCGTCGGTCAGGTAATCGTGTTCGGGCGTACTATGATTCTGGACGGCGCTATAGCCGCAGTGATGGTTTGTGAAGATCAGGCCTTTGTCTGAGACCACTTCCGCGGTGCAAAAGAAACCCCCGTTGGACGGGTTGCCGGAAGAGAGGCCGACAATGGCGTCTTTCAGGCTGGAATTGTTTACACTGTAAAGCTCTTCAGAGGTCAGGTGCAGCCCCATTTTCTGCATATCCACGTAATTCAGCCGTTCGATCAGGATAGGCAACCACATGCCTTCATCCGGCGGATTGCCTGCCACAGTTTTTCCCCCGGGAAGTAAAAGGAAGATCATGCCTGCCAGCATCAGGATCCGGAACGATAGTCTGTTTGTCTTCATAATAAAGGGATTTAAATAATAGTGACGCAATATTACACACAATTTTCTGAACAGGGAATTTTTTTGGACAAAACCACCGGCTGTTCGGTCATCCTTCCTTTTTTTTCGGTCAACCGGGTTCGGCCGTATATCTGTCATCCATTCAGCAATATCCTGCAAATTCACCGGGTGGTCAAAAAAAGTTGACTGGCATTCAGGATATTTCCATCCTTGTCACGGTCTTTTTTCTTGCCATTTCAGTTTATATCAACCTGCTCTGGCTGATCCCGAAATTCTTTAAAAAGCGGAAATTTATCCTGTTCTTCATTCTCCAATTAGGCAATATCGTCCTTTTTATCTGCCTCAATTATTTCACATCGCATATTTTCGAGGAAGATCATCCAGAATTTACCTGAATTCCCGGATCGATCCGTTGCTGTTCATTGCATTTATTGAAAATGCCTTCAAACACGGCGGCAAAACCAAGGCGCACAGACCGTTCATACACATAAGCTTTAATGTAGAATCACCGGACAGGGTTCAATTTATTATTGAGAATAATGTGGATCCTTCCGTATCTTTATCTTTGGAGGAGAAAAAGATTTCGGGATTTGGGCTGACCAATGTAAAAAAACGCCTGGAGTTACTGTATCCCGGCAGGCATGAGTTACATATCGCCAGTACCGAAACCATCTATCGTGTCGAAATGTGTATCTGCATCAAGGAATCATGAAAATCAACTGCCTTATCATTGACGATGAACCCCTGGCCCAGCGGGTCATAGAAAAATACGCCCAGGATTTACCCTTTCTGGAGATCGTCGGGAAATGCAACCAGGCAGTGGAAGCTATTGAGTACCTTCATCAACAGCAGATCGACCTGATCTTCCTGGACATCAATATGCCCAAACTCAGCGGCATCGATTTCCTGAAAACCCTTAAACACCCACCCCTGGTTATCATCACCACGGCCTATGCCGAATTTGCCCTGGAGGGGTATGAACTGGATGTGATCGATTACCTGATGAAACCATTCGGATTTGACCGGTTTCTGAAAGCCGTACACAAAGTCCAGGATAACCTGACTACCCGGCAGCGCCAGGAGGATGTGTCAGCCCATACTGAACAGGCGACTGAAGAGCAGTTTGTGTTTGTAAAGTCGGGAAAGAAAACATTCAAGGTCAATCTGAACGACCTGTTATATGTAGAAGCATTGGGCGATTATGTGAAAATTTTTACGCGCGAACGGATGATCGTCAGCTACCAGTCCCTGAAACACATCGAATCCATCCTCCCTGCGAACAGGTTCCCGCGGGTCCATAAGTCCTACCTGGTATCCCTGGCTAAAGTGGAAATGATCGAAGGAAATCAGGTCAGGGTCGGGGACAAATATGTCCCGATCGGATCCAATTACAAGATGGAGTTTGAGAAGCTAATCCGCACTACCGGATAAACACGCCATTCCGTTCCTTATGCTTTTGTATCATTTTCTTTTTCAAGCCCGGTACGTTCTCCTTCAAGAGCAGTCTTTACCGTTTTCAGAATAAATCCGAAGTAGATCATCAGGATGCCGAATACTATGGCAAAGACCCCCAGGATACGCAAAATCAGCTGAGCTGCGGTAATGGGATCGAAAAAGAGCAGCACGCCCAGTACAATGGTAAGAAGACCATTGAAAAGCAGCAGGTTCTTATTGGCCAGATGCTTTTTTAAATGGATGAGGATGGCCAGTTGAACCACGCCGATAATGATAGCCCACACCCCGAGGAGGATCAGAAAGAAATGCAGGGAAAATGAAGGGAAGATGACGATGATCAAACCGATTGCCAGAGTTGTGATCGACTCGAACAGCAACATGCCCGCCGGCTTATCCTGCCTGAGATTCCGGATAGCAGCCAGGAGCAGGATAGCGCCACCTGCCAGAATGGCTATCCCCAGAAAGAAAATCAGGTCTTTGATCTGTTCGCGGTCAAAAAGAAGGAGCAGTAATCCCAAGAGGATCGAGATCACTCCGTTGATGGCCAGAAACCACCAGTTTTTTTTGCCTTTTGTTTCCATACTTTGTGGGTTATTGGGTTAATTGTCCTTTTATCAGGGAGATGCCGTAAAAATATTCAGAAATTGAACTTCCGATCACAAACAGGCCAATGATCAGAAATAGAATTCCGGCAATCCGGTTGATCCATACTTTCACCTGCGGGCTGATGGCAGTCCGGATCTTATTAGCCAGAAAGACTTTTAGAATATCTGTCATCAGCACCATCAGCAACGTGCCGGCAAAGAAAAAGGCCACTTTGTTATGGTTCCCTCCATAACTGGCGTTGATGGCCACTACCGAGGTGATCCAGAAAAACCAGATGGAGGGATTGGCCATATTCAGAAAGTACCCTTTAAAGAAATAGGTAAAAAAGCCTCCTTTGGCAAACTTCAGCTCCCGGATCGCTTCAACCGTCTCGGTTTCCGGAACTTTCCGGATAAGGGTCCCGATCCCGAATAACAGCAGGATACATCCTCCGATAATCCCAAGTACCAGGTGACTTTTCGGATTGCCCAGGATCTGTGAAGCACCGAAATAGCTACCTACTACGATGGTCAGATCACTGGAAAAGATGCCAAGAGCCAGGTACATTCCGTGCCAGACGCCATACTTGATACTGGTCTGGACCAGGGCGATCATGGCAGGACCTACGATGATGGCCACGGTCATTCCCAGAAAAAACCCTTCAACGAGAGATTTAATCATGCATACAATGTTACGAAAAAATAACTACTTTCGTGTGATAGGGCGGTTGAATGAAATCCATGCGGAAGGTGATTTTCTGGTTAGCAGGATGCATTTTTGTATTGATACTGATTGGAACCGGAAGTTTCCTGCTTTTCAGTATATTCATGGAATTCGAACCCGCGCCTGTGGAACCGGTGGAGATTCTCGGTTCGGCTTCTGCTCCTCTTGATTCGACCGGCAAATTTTCGCTGATTACCTGGAATATCGGTTATGGAGGCCTGGACAACGGGATGGATTTTTTTTACGATGGAGGGAAACGGGTCCGACCGGAATACCCCTCTTTTCAGCAATCCTGGGCAGGGATCCTTCACTTTCTGAAGGAGCATGACAGAATGGATTTCTTTCTTCTCCAGGAGGTCGATTCATGCTCCAAACGGAGCTTTTACAAGAATGAGGTGAACGACATGGCAAACACCCTTCCCGGGTTTTGTCTCGCTTATGCCCTCAATTACCACTGCCGTTTCGTTCCCGTTCCACCGGCTCACCCTATGGGGCGGGTGAACTCAGGGCTGGTGACCTGTTCCCGGTACCAGCCGGTCGGCGTTATGCGATATGGGTTCGATAAACATGTTCCCTGGCCCGACCGGTTATTCTACATGAAACGCTGCTTCCTGGTTTCCCGGTATTCGTTGAGCAATGGCAGGCAGTTGATCCTGGTCAACATCCACAACTCCGCTTACGACACGGGAGGCATATTGCGGAAACGGGAGATGGAGATGATCAGGGATTTTTTACTGGCTGAATATGAACGGGGAAATTACCTGGTAGCCGGGGGCGACTGGAATGCGAACCCGCCGGGCTTTTTCCCGGAAGCGATTACCACGGGCGACTGTGTCAAACAGGATGATTTCACCAACCTGAAGAGTTTTTTTCCTGACTGGGAATTTGCCTTCGATCCTCTCCTGCCAACCAACAGAGATGTGGATCAAGCCTACAGGAAGGGAATCACCCCGGTTACCATCCTGGATTTCTTCCTGGTCTCCCCGAATGTAAGGATCCTCAAGACGTGCACTTTCCCGACGGGTTTTGAGGAATCAGACCATCAGCCGGTTTATTTGGAAATCACCTTATCTCCCGCCGAATGATTATCCGGGTTCCGGCACCGATGACATTGACTGAGCTGCTCCTGCGGGAGTTCAGTCAGGCATCCCGGACCAGCGTAAAGAAGATGATTGCACATGGCAATGTGAAAGTCAATGGGTTGATGACCACCAATCCCATTACCAAGGTAGTACCGGAAGATACAGTGGAGTACCTGCGGCAGGTCCTTACCCGGTCACAGTTGAAGGCACCATATCCCGTTGTATTTGAGGATAACAGCCTGCTGGTGGTGGAAAAACCGGCCGGATTGCTGACTGTTGGCGAACGGGGCCAGGGAGGAACCTCTATCTATAAAGAGATGCTTGACTACGTGAAAGAGAATTCGGAAGGGAGGGAGAGGCTGTATGTGGTGCACCGGCTAGACCGGGAGGTTTCCGGTCTGCTGGTGTTTGCCAAAACGGAAGTCATTCAGCAACAGGTGAAGGAGGGGTGGAAACTGAACCGCAAGTTGTATTACGCCCTGGTGGAGGGAATTCCCGATAAGGAAAAGGGAACCATCCGGAGTTGGCTGAAGGAGGGAAGAGAGCAAAAGATGTTTTCTGTTCGGGACCCGGGAGATGCCAAATACGCAGTTACCCATTACCGTGTCCTGGACAGTACCGCCGGTTATGCCCTGCTTGAAGTGGAGCTGGAAACGGGGAGAAAAAACCAGATTCGGGTACACCTCTCGGAGTCAGGTTATCCTGTGGTAGGGGACCGGAAATACGGGGCCGACGACCGCTTTGTTCGCCGGATCCGGTTACATGCCTATTACCTTGCCATGAAGCATCCGGTGACAGAGGCACCACTGGAGTTAAAATGCAAAATGCCTAAAGGATTTCTGGTCCTGAAGCCCGAGGACGAGAAATATAAGTGAATCCACGCTGCCGCATGGCTTCAAACACCAGGATAGCGGCTGATGCAGCAACATTTAATGAATCAACCTCGCCCTGCATTGGGATCTTGATACACTGCTCAGCTTCTGCCAGCCAACCGGTGGACAGCCCAAACGCCTCCGACCCCATGACGATAGCAGTGGGTCCCCTGAAATCCGCTTCGTGATACCAGGTGCCGCCGCTGAGTGCTGCTGCAAACAGGTTCATTCCTTTCTCTTTCAGCCAGGCAATAGCTTCTGCTGAGGAGGCTGTGGCCACCTGGTTGGTGAACACCGTTCCCAGGCTGGCCCGGATGGTGTTAGGATTAAAGAGATCGGTTTGGGGATCACAGAAGATGATCGCAGAGATGCCGGCCGCGTCAGCCGTGCGGAGAATAGCCCCAAGATTCCCCGGTTTTTCGACCGACTCCAGGACAAGAATCAACGGATTATCCGGTAACTCAAGATCGGTCAGCCTCTGTTGACGGGTCCTGGCACAGGCTATCACCCCACCGTTGTCTTTGCGGTAGGCCAGCCGGTTGAATACCTCTGCGGAAATTTGGATAACCTCACCTGGCAGTTGTTCCGGCGGGAAGAGATCTTCGAACTGTGAGAGAGGCAGAATAACTTCACAATGAAGTACAACAGTGAGCGGATACCCGGCCTTCAGTGCAAGAGCTGTTTCACGGATGCCTTCTATCACGATCAGATTCTGTCTCCGGCGCTCCCGGGGTTTCTCTTGGAGTATCAGAATCTGTTTGATCAGGGGATTCTGCAGACTGGTGATGACCTTGGACATGGATTGTAAAGCAGGATTTTGAAACAAACATAATTATTTTTTCCTGGTTTTGTTGAGGGAATTATTTTTATTTATACATTTGCGTATTCAAATACCTAAATAGGGTTTATGTCCAAGATCTTTTCACTATCGGAAGCCTCTTCCATCGCCATTCACAGCATGGTGCTCATTGCCCGGGCTGACCATGGCATCAATATAGTGAAAATCGCTGAGTTTACAGGATTTTCCAAGAATCATATTGCAAAAGTCCTTCAGCGGCTGGTGAAAAGCGACCTGTTGAAATCGATGCGCGGCCCGTCAGGAGGATTTTCCCTGAAAAGGGATCCGAAAGAATATAGTTTGCTGGATGTTTACCAGGCAATCGAAGGTCCGATCGGTGAAGCTGATTGCCCACTGGCATATGAGGTATGCAATTATGACCGGTGCATCATGGGGAATATGATCAATAAAATGACTGCCGAGTTTAAAAAATTCCTGCAGGAACAGACATTGGAAAAGTACCTTTGATTTTTTTATCTATATATAAGTAAAACAATACTTAAATGCAAAAAAGAAGATGAAACGAAAGATCGTAGAAATTGATGAGGAGTTATGCAACGGATGCGGATTGTGCATTCCCAACTGCCAGGAAGGGGCTCTTCAGATCATTGATGACAAGGCCAGGTTGATCAGTGATCTGTTCTGTGACGGGCTGGGAGCTTGCATCGGTCATTGTCCCGAAGGCGCCATTACCATCCTGGAACGGGAAGCAGAGCCATACAATGAAAGAAAAGTGATGGAACTGATCGTTCCCAAGGGAAAAAATACCATTCTGGCTCATCTCGAGCATTTGCGCGACCATAACGAAGTAGATTTTTTAAATGCAGCGAACCAATACTTAAAGGAACATGATATTGACATGAGTAAAGAGGGATTTGAACTAAGAAAACCGGCCTGTGGCTGCATGGGATCCATGGCCATGGATTTCAACATTGACCAGGAAGAGGCGAACGAAGCCCCCACTGCGGATTCCGGTAACCCGGGCAGGCTCTCAGAACTCACACAATGGCCTGTTCAGCTGCATTTGTTAAACCCACAGGCCTCCTATTTCCGGAATGCGGATGTCATGTTAACAGCCGATTGTGTTCCGTTTGCCATGAGTAATTTTCATGCCCGTTTTTTGAAGGGCAAATCATTGGCAATTGCCTGTCCGAAGCTTGACACCAACAAGGAGTCGTATGTTGAAAAACTTGCATCCATGATTGCAGATTCGCGGATCAACTCCCTTTCAGTCATCATGATGGAGGTTCCCTGTTGCGGCGGTTTACTTGCCATGGCTGAGATGGCCCGGCAGCAGGCGGGGCGAAACGTCCCGATCAAGTGGATCACCGTGAGTATCAAGGGAGAGGTGTTGGAGGAGGAGTGGAAGGGGTTGTCAGCAAAATAGCGAAATTATAAAATAGATAACCAATTTATTAACCAAATTAACCCTTATGAACACACGTAAACTCTGGTTTGGTTTTAGTGCCGTATTGATTATTTCATTCTCGGTACTGTTATTTTTCGGGTGGGAGATCTACAGGCAAAAGCCGCCCATACCGGAAAAAGTCGTCACTACTGATGGCAAGGTATTATTTACAGGGCAGGATATCAAGGACGGTCAGAATGTGTGGCAGTCCATCGGAGGACAGGAACTCGGAACGGTTTGGGGACATGGTTCCTATGTGGCCCCTGATTGGACCGCCGACTGGTTGCACAAAGAGGCCGAATTCATTTTAAATTACTGGGCCGATACGACATATCACAGACCTTTTGCCGACCTCCCCGCCGAGGAGCAAGCGATGCTGAAGGTCAGGTTGCAAGCGGAGTTAAGGACCAACACGTACAATTCCGAAACGGGTGACATCGTGGTATCTCCTTTGCGCGCCGCGGCCATTCAACAAGTAAGCAAGGAATTTGATGGGTTGTTCACGGATGACCCGACCTACGACAAACTACGTGATGCCTATGCGATTCCGATACATACCATTCAGGATCCGAAGCGCATGGCCGATATGAATGCCTTTTTTTTCTGGGCCACCTGGGCGTGTGTGACCAACCGGCCGGGCGGTACTATCACCTACACAAACAACTGGCCGCCCGAAGAACTCGTAGCCAATGTTGCCACCAGTTCACTGATCCTGTGGACGGGATTCAGTGTCGTCATGCTCCTGGCCGGAATCGGTCTGATGGTCTGGTACTACGCTTCCCGGAAGGAAGAGCATCTCAGGTCGGAGGAGCTGCCGGCCCGTGATCCGTTGACCGGTGGACTTCAGACTCCTTCGATGCGGGCAACGCTGAAATATTTCTGGGTAGTCTCAGGTCTCATCCTGGTGCAGATCATCATGGGTGTGGTCACCGCTCACTACGGTGTAGAAGGGCAAGCTTTCTACGGCATTCCCCTGTCGGGCCTGCTTCCTTATTCCATCTCCCGCACCTGGCACGTCCAGCTGGCTATCTTCTGGATTGCCACCTCCTGGTTGGCTACCGGCCTTTACCTAGCGCCTGCGATGGCGGGGAAAGACCCGAAATTCCAGAAACTGGGCGTCAACTTCCTCTTCCTGGCCTTGCTGGTGATCGTGGTTGGATCGCTCCTGGGTCAGTGGTATGGAGTGATGCAGAAACTAGGACTGGTGCAGAACTTCTGGTTCGGACACCAGGGATACGAATATGTAGATCTGGGACGGTTCTGGCAGTTGTTCCTGTTTATCGGATTGATCATCTGGCTGGTGTTGATGGCCAGAGCGTTGGCTCCGGCGTTCAAGCAAGGAAAAGAGACCCGGTCGTTGTTAACGATGTTTGTGATTGCTTCCATTGCCATCGCTCTCTTTTATGGGGCCGGACTGATGTGGGGCCGGCAAACGCACCTGGCCATCGCCGAATACTGGCGCTGGTGGGTAGTTCACCTCTGGGTGGAAGGCTTCTTTGAAGTATTCGCCACAGTGGCAATGGCCTTCCTGTTTGTAAGGATGGGACTGATACGCGTGGTAACCGCTACCAGCAGTGTGCTGTTTGCCACCATCATCTTTCTGTCGGGAGGGATCATCGGAACGTTCCACCACCTTTATTTCACCGGGACACCAACAGCGATCCTGGCGCTGGGAGCCACCTTCAGTGCGTTGGAAGTGGTCCCATTGGTTACGATGGGATTTGAAGCTTATGGAACCCTGAGACTTTCAAAAAGCAAGGATTGGCTGATGGGATACAAATGGCCGATCTACAGCTTTATTTCAGTCGCTTTCTGGAACCTTGTAGGGGCAGGTATTTTCGGATTCCTGATCAATCCTCCGATCGCCCTTTATTACATGCAGGGGTTGAACACGACCCCGGTTCATGGCCATACCGCACTTTTCGGAGTGTACGGAATGCTGGGTATCGGACTGATGCTGTTTGTGCTGAAAAGTATGAATCCGGAAGCCGTCTGGAAAGAGAAGTGTATTAAATTTGCGTTCTGGGCGATCAACATCGGCCTCGCCTTGATGGTGCTGCTCAGTGTACTGCCGGTTGGCCTTGCCCAGACCTGGGTGAGCGTGAAACATGGCCTCTGGTATGCCCGTTCAGCTGAATTTATGCAGGATTCCACCCTGGTGATCTTCAAATGGCTGCGTGTGATCGGGGATACGATTTTCGGATTGGGGACACTGGCGCTGGTCTGGTTTGTATACGGATTAAAGGGGGGATGGTCCGTGAAGAAGTGAATTACGAATTAAGAGTTACGAATGACGAATTAAAAGAGAAAAAATGGAAAAATCATTATTTGAACACTCGAATGTCTTTCGGTTTCCGGAGAAGGTTGAGTATTCTCCGGAAGGGATTGTAAGTAAGCGGATCCTGGATAAGCCGGTAGGAACCGTTACGTTGTTTGCCTTTGATAAAGGGCAGCGGCTCAGTACCCATTCGGCGCCGTTCGATGCCATGGTACAGGTGATCGAAGGGGAGACGGAGATTGTCATCAACGATCAGCCGTTTCATATGAAAACCGGAGATACGATCATCATGCCCGCCGGTATTCCACATGCGGTCAATGCAATGGAAAAATTCAAAATGGTGTTAACAATGATTAAAGGGTGAGGAAATAAAACAACAATTATGTCAGAATTGATAAATAATTCCCAGTCACGCAAAGAGCTCCTCAAGCACATGATCCTGCAACTGCATGAAGGGGTGGCACCGGAAGCCGTGAAGGCCCGCCTGGTGGAACTGATGTCGAAAATCCCTTACGGGGAAGTGGTGGAAGTCGAACAGGAGCTGATCAATGAAGGCCTTCCGGAGGACGAGGTATTACGTCTTTGTGACGTTCATACCCAGGCCCTGGAAGGCCGGATCGATCTTTCGGGAATGAAAATCGTGGCTCCGGGCCATCCGGTGGATACGTTTAAAATGGAAAACCGGGAGCTGGAAAAGGTGGCCCGGCAACTGCAAGAGCTGTTTGATACCATTGACCGGGAATATGACCTGCATGGCGCGGTGGCCACCATCAACAAGATCCGGGGGCTTTTCAACAGTCTCATGGATGTTGATAAGCATTACCGCCGGAAAGAGAACCTGTTGTTTCCGTTTCTGGAGAAATATGGCATTACCGGACCGCCCAAAGTAATGTGGGGAAAACACGATGAGACCCGGGATCTCCTGAAAGATGCGTTGAACGCCCTGGATATGCCGGCCTCCACCGCCAGCCAGATGCAGCTCAAGATAGAGGTAAACCTGCAGCCGGCAGTCAAAGCCATCACCGATATGATCATGAAAGAGGAGGAGATCCTCTTCCCGATGACCCTGGATAAGCTGACCGAAGGCGATTGGCATGACATTTATCAGCAAACCAATGAAATAGGCTATTGCCTGTATGATCCACAGATCGAATGGAGTCCTGCCGGAATAGATGTCAGGAAGGAGGCGAAAGAGGAAGAAGAAGAGATCCAGTTGCCCAGCGGACGTTTTAACACCGAGGAGCTGCTGGCGCTCCTGAATACCGTTCCCTTCGATATGACCTTTGTCGACCGGAATGATAAAGTCAGATATTTCTCCCAGGGAAAAGAGCGGATCTTTGACCGGAACCGGGCGATTCTGGGCAGGGATGTCCGGATGTGCCATCCCCCTTCCAGTGTCCATGTCGTGGAACAGATACTGAGTGATTTCAAAAATGGGAAAGAGCAAAGCGCTGCCTTCTGGCTCCAGATACAGGGGCGGTTCGTACATATTGAATATTTTGCTTTGCGGGATGAAAAAGGGGAATATCTCGGGACGCTGGAAGTTTCACAGGATCTGACGGAAAAAAGGGCGTTGCAGGGCGAACAACGGATATTATCCTATTCAAAAAGAAGCTGATGTGCAGAGAATCAAATGATAAACACATTATAAAGGTTGCCAGGGCAACCTGAAATGCAATTTAAAACCGAAATAATAAAAAAATGGAACGACCTGATTGGCTATTAAAAGAAAAAATAGTGAGTACCCTTGACGCCAGGCTGATCCTGGCCGCTGGGGAGCATCCGCTCGACCGGGTGTTACGTGAAACCCGCGACCTGAAACCCGGCGAGATCTACGAGATCCTCACTCCTTTTCCACCTATGCCGATGATCGAAAAAATGGAGGCAGCGGGATTCAGCGCCTATTTCGAGCAGCAGGAAGGAATATACCGGACCTATTTTGAAATGACCTTTTTCGTATTATCGAAATGAGTAACCGACTCCTCCAATGCCTCCGGAAATGGCACAAATGGCCCAGCCTGATCTTTACCCTGTTCATTCTGCTCTTCGCGGTTTCCGGGATCATCCTGGACCACCGGGATCTGCTCTGGGATGGCTCGGGAAAATGATGACTGCTGGCGACCTCCGAAGAGATCATACGCAAATCCCCGTTATCATTATGGAACACGGCCCACAGGAAATATTTTTCTGTTTTGTGAATCTCCCCCCTTTTTTCATGTACCTTTGATAGCCTCCGGGCAGGGATTCACTTCATTATACTTCAAACGGGATAAATTAGTACATTTTCTGTTTCAAAAAATTGAAAATTTAAAGTCAACACCGATTTTCATAAGCTAAATTACCTATAATTCTTTATTTCCTCAAACATTTTACATTATTGAAATTCAGGATGTTATTGTCTGAATCCAATTTGAGATTTATTTTTTACTATAGG
>QYQJ01000141.1 GCA_007280875.1 Bacteroidota bacterium | reverse complement strand
TCCTGGGGATGACGCTGGTCACTCCCCAAACCGGAGCCAAAGGGAAAAAAGTGAGGAAAATTTATGTGGAGCAGAATATTTTTTACCCGGGGCCGTCCGAACCGGCCGAGATCTACTTCAGCGTGCTCCTCAACCGCCAGAAAGGCCACATCATCCTGATGTATTCTCCGCGCGGGGGGATGGACATTGAAAAGGTAGCGGAAGAGACTCCCGAGATGATCTTTACCGAGGAGATCGATCCGGTCATCGGGCTGAAGCCTTTCCAGGCACGAAAAGTTGCTTTCAACCTGGGATTGTCCGGCGAAGCAAACAAGAATATGATCCACTTTGTAACCGGTGTATACCAGACCTTTGTAAACTCCGACGCAACCCTGGTGGAGATCAACCCGGTCTTTAAAACATCCGACAACAAGATCCTGGCAGCCGATGCCAAGCTTACCATCGATAACAACGCCCTTTTCCGCCATCCGGATATCGCTGCCATGCGCGATCTCGACGAAGAAGATCCGATAGAGGTGGAAGCTTCCGCATTTGACCTGAATTACGTCAAACTGGATGGCAATGTGGGTTGCATGGTCAATGGTGCCGGCCTGGCCATGGCCACCATGGATATCATCAAACTCTCCGGCGGGGAACCGGCTAACTTCCTGGATGTGGGAGGCAGTGCCAATGCGAAACGGGTGGAAGAGGGATTCCGGATCATCCTGAAGGATCCTAATGTCAAAGCTATCCTGCTCAATATTTTCGGCGGGATCGTCCGGTGCGACAGGGTTGCCCAGGGTGTTGTGGATGCTTATCACAACATCGGGGAAATTCCTGTGCCTATCATTGTCAGACTTCAGGGAACCAATGCCGAAGAGGGGAAAAAGCTGATAGATGAATCAGGGTTGCATGTCTATTCGGCCATCACCCTCCAGGAAGCAGCCGATCTCGTCACCAAGATCCTGAACTAATCGTTACCGGTTCAAAGGAGCAGTGAGCTACGCCTGTATTTTTCCTCTTCCCTTTCCAGAAAATTCCGCAGACAATCCAACGTTTCAATACTGCTCTCCGTAAATGAGAAATGCTCCGGATCCGGCAGCATTGTCACTGCGATCCCCCCGAGGTCTCGGGGGGAGAAGCAGCGGTATCCGGCATCCGACGAATAAAAAGTCTCCAACCACTCCATGAGGTTCTGCTCATCCGATTGTGGAAACCTCAGCCTGTTCTGCTTCAGGTATTGCAGGATCCGCAATCCG
The DNA here is from genome assembly GCA_007280875.1 of Bacteroidota bacterium. Lineage (GTDB taxonomy): Bacteria > Bacteroidota > Bacteroidia > Bacteroidales > FEN-979 > QYOJ01. Next base: position 14,774 of record QYQJ01000141.1, on the reverse strand, counting down.
TCAAATTTCTCATGGCAGGCCCTGATAAATGATTCCGGCTCCCGGAAATTGATACGCAGCAATGCGAAGGGATCCTCTTCCCTCGCTTGCTCCCGTAAAAACCTGGTAACCGGGGTATCGACAAACCGATGAAACAGTTCCGGGAAGCGGCCATAGCCTTCGGCAATCTCATCAAAGAGACCGAAGGGATAGACTGGATAACTATCCCAGTCGCCATTCGCCCCACGGATCATGGCCGGGCCGGTTCCAAAAAAGACCCGCGACGAGAACCGGGCTGCCGGATGTACTTTTTCGCCGCACCAGGAGATCAACCGGCCTGCTTTCCGTAGTTTTTGAAGAAAATAGAAGTCCTCTCCGCTGAGTCTTGGGGTCATCCCGCCAACTTTCCGATAGGCCCACACGGGCACCGCCATGGCCGAACCAAGGGCGGTAAATGCATATGGACTTCCGATTCGCCGGAGATTCAGCAGGTAATACCGCATGTAGATCTCGTACCGGAGGATAGCCCGGGCAGCCCGGGGATCAGCCGGGACCCTGTGGTAATAGGGAACCGCCAGTGCCATGGCATCCGGCAGGTTTGAGAGCACCCGGGCAACCGAATCAAAATAGGCCTCAGCGAAGAGGGTATCGGCGTCCAGACTCAGGATGATATCAGTGGCTTCAGCTTTCAGTGCACAATGATCCATCACTGTTTTCCTGGCCCACCCAACCCCGGCCTGCTTCCCTTGCCATCCTGATCCACGGGAACTGCGATCCATGATATCGATCGGGAAACGGGATTCCGATCGCAGGAGATCGATCAGGTGCTGGTTGTCGTGGCAGATTGCAGCATGTTCCGGATCATCCCACCAGCTATCAGGCTGGTTTACACAGATTACGACAGAAAAATTACGGAATCGCTGGCCGGCGATGGCATCCAAAGTTGCAGGAAGCCAATCCCGTTCCCCCATCACCGGAAGTGCCACATAGATGTGAGGTGTGTCAGCCAAATTGCTGAAATCAGTTAATTGGATAATTCCTGGAAGAGGCTGTCATCCTGGATGATTTCCACCGTCCGCATCACCTCCGGGTCCAACTCATTGGCAATGATATAGAACGAGGTGATGTCCCACAATTTCTGTGCAATCAGTCCTTTGATCTGGGATTTTATCAAAGGTTCCGAAATGGCATACTGCTCTTCGTTCAGCTCGAGACCTGCATCCTTGGCAGCCTTGAAAAAAAGATTCATTATGGAATCGTCTACCTCAAAATTCATTTTAAAGTGGGAAAAGTCAGGATAGGTCTTCAGGAGCTCATTCCGGTGGATGTCCACATACTCGCCGACCAGTGGATTGATCAGATTGTTGCGCCTGACATCCAGGTAATAATCGGTGAGAAAGGTGGAATCCCATGGAATGAAGACATCCGGCATGATCCCTCCCCCTCCGTATACAGTCCGGCCTTTTGCTGTCTGGTATTTCAGCGAATCGGGGAACTTGATGCTGTCGGCATGGATCAGTTCGCCCCGGTTGTACCGGTTGGTAAAATCGCGGTTGTACTCATCCGTTCCATTGTTGTAAGGTTTCTGGATGTACCGTCCGGAGGGAGTATGATACCGCGCGGTGGTCAGCCTGATCTGCGAACTGTCGGGCAGGTTGAAGGGACGTTGAACCAATCCCTTCCCGAAGGAACGCCTGCCAACGATCAATCCCCTGTCCCAATCCTGAATAGCTCCTGCCACAATTTCGCTGGAAGAAGCGCTGTTCTCATTGATCATGACAACCAACTTCCCCTGCTCAAAGTTTCCACGGTAAGTGGAGTAGAAGTTCTCTCTCGGGCTTCGCATTCCCTCGGTGTAGACGATGATCTTTCCAAGTCCCAGGAATTCATCAGCCAGTTCGATAGCGGGAGCCATGAATCCCCCCGCGTTGTTCCGAAGATCCAGGATGAGGCTTGTCATCCCTTCGCTTTTCAGCTTTTTAACACCCTCCTGAAATTCTTCTGTGGTGTTGAGGGAGAAGCGGTTGCAATTGATGTACCCCACTCCGGGAGCAATCATGTAAACCGCGTCGATGCTGTTGATGGGGATCTTATCGCGGATAATTGTGTACTCGAGCAGTCCCTTTTTCCCCCGGCGGTAAATTGACACATTGACTTTTGTTCCCCGCTTCCCGCGCAGATGGTCCAGGACGAACTGGTTGTTGATGTGATCCCCGACCACCTCTTCGCCGTCTATTTTCACAATTTTATCTCCCGACAGGATGCCCAGTTTTTCCGAAGGCCCACCGGGAATAGGATGAACCACCACAATCGTATCCTTCAGGATCTCAAACTGGATTCCGATCCCTTCGAAATTCCCCTGCAGAGGTTCGTTGGCTCGCTGAAGGTCCTTCTTTGCAATGTAAATGGAATGAGGGTCAAGCTCTTTCAGCATTTCAATGATGGCAGCCTCTACCAGCTGATCCTCGTGAACCGTATCCAGGTATGCGTAATCAATGATCTGCAAGGCGATTTGCAGTTTACGCAGTTCCTCATTGGGATCGTTCCGCTGGGCTGAGAGAAAGAGTGGAAAAAACAACAAAACCAAAAAAAGCCTCTTCATGATTTGATAATTAGTTTGTTAATGCCCTCCATGGGTTTTCAAAGGTAGGATTTTTTCAGGTCCCCTTCCGGGTTTCACCTTTTTCACTAATTTTAACTGACAAAACCGGGAAATATTGCAACGATGGATGCAGAACGAAGGAAACTGATTCGAAGCCTGTTTTTCCCGGTCATCTTTGTCATTGCAATCTGGCTGGTCAAGTTCCTGGAGGTAATTCTCGACACCTCTTTTGCAACCTATGGCATGTACCCCATGCAGTGGAAAGGGCTCCCGGGGATCCTGACCATGCCGCTGATTCACGCCGACTGGAAACACCTCTTTGCAAACTCAATTCCCCTCTTCATCCTGGCTGCTTTTCTCTTTTATTCATACCGGGAGATCGCCTGGCGGATTCTGATTCTGATCTATCTGCTCTCCGGACTCTGGGTTTGGTTTCTTGGCACTGAAGGATCTCTTCATATCGGCTCCAGTGGGGTGGTTTACGGATTGGCTGCCTTTTTATTCACCAGCGGCATCATCCGCCGGGATACCCGGCTGATGGCGATCACCCTGCTTGTGGCATTCCTTTACGGAGGCCTGGTCTGGGGCATCTTCCCACAATTGTTCCCGCGGGAACGGATCTCCTGGGAAGGACACCTGATGGGATTGCTCGCGGGAACCATCCTGGCAGTCTATTTCCGCAAGGTCGGCCCGCAGCGGCCAAGGTTTGACTGGGAAGATGAGGAGGAGGACGAAGAAGACATATCTTCGAATATCTAAATTCGAATATCTAAATCCTAAAGTCCAAGATAGGGCATTAATTTCAGTAATGAAACACTGTCATAATTCTTCATTCCGAAAAGCACTTCCAAATTCCGGATCCCTTTATGTTTCTTCCTGTACAACGCGATCTCTTTCGCCAGCTCATAGGGCATATAGGGGTGGCTGATCAGCTCCTTAAACGATGCCGTGTTCAGATTCATCCGGATGATCAGGGAGGTATCGACCACCAGGTGTTTTCTGATTCCCATATATCGTCCCGAGTCCATCCCATATACTTCCAGCAGCTGATCGACTGTAATGAATCCTCCAAGCTTATCCCGGTACCCGGCTATCCGGCGGGCAAACGCGGGTCCGATCCCGTGAAGTCGTTGCAAATCCAGGGTATCAGCCCGGTTCAACTCGAGGATAAACGAGGGGGAAGAACCCATCGGTTTCTGCGGAGTTGTATCAGGCCCGACACCACCTGAAAAGGAATACCGGGATCCCTGTCCGGATAGGGTTTCTGGTTCCTCCTTCCGGACTTTTCCCAGAGCGGCTTCAAAGCGTTTCACCTCTTCCCTGAAGGCCGCAAATTGAACAGGCTCCAGCCGCCGGGAATCAGGCAAAAAGTACCGGATTACGTTAATTACCAGGATCAACCCGATCAGGATAATAATCCCACGCTGTTCTCCCCGGCTGAAGGATAGATAATCTTTGATGATCTGGGATACTCTTGTCATATGGTCAGGTTACAGTTGGCAGTGGGCAGTTGGCAATTAAAAATCATATCATACGCCTCACGTCTTACGTCTTACGTCTTACATCTTACGTCTCACGTCTCACGTCTCAGTAGCTTCACCCCGATCCTGCACTCCAGGCACCGTTTCCGGTCACAATAATCGCTTTTCAACTGCTTGAGTGCCTGCGTGAAGAGGGCGTTTCCAGCAGGGAAGCCAAGTTTTTCCCAGGTGTTGATCAGTGCACTCGATTCTCCGGGCAGTTCATCCAGTATTGCTACGGCCCGTTCCCGGAAGGAGTCCTGGTTCTTCTCCATCCCATATAAAAACAGCAGGGGTGCCAGTCCGTTGATCAGAACCAGCCGGATGGTATCCAGTCCCAGTTTCTTTATCCGGGAAGCAGCAATCCGGTCAAAGGTATAGTGGGTATCCCAGTAGGAACTAGCTCTTGCCTGGAGAGATTTCATCCGGCTGGCAAGCGGAATATCATCCGGAAAGTTCTCCGGAAATCCATTGCGTTGGTTCAGCAGGAAAGCCAGTTGACTGATCCGGATCGTAGGGAAATTGACCGGCCGTAATCTTAGAAATTTCAGGGTTCCCCTTTCCAGTGGATGGAGGGTGTATTTATCCCGGTAAAAGAGGTAACTTCGGAAAAGGTCAGCCGGATAGGCCTCCTTATAGGACGGATCCAGCAATCCGGCCTGTCCGAAGAGCATGGCCTCCAGACTGGTCAGGTGATCCCTGTGGCGAAGCAGGATCCGGAGTGGCGTGACCCTGGCCAGGAGTTCGAATGGGTGGGTATTGATCTTACAGCCAAGAGCCCCGGCTACAAGTTGATAGGCCACCTCATCCCACTGAAAAGACGCCACGGTCAGCCAGGTCCTGATCGTCCTTGCCCGGTCAGTCAGCCGTTCCACGGCCAGGGCAGGAGCCCATAACCGGAAAACGGCGGGATCTACTTCCGCCAGGATATTCTGGCAGGGGATCCAACGGCTGGCCAGATGCAATGCTTCAAACCTGGATATCAGCTCCGGCGGATAACTCGACCGCACTTCCACAACAGGAATAGGGCAGTGGTCAGCGCCCGTCACATCCGCATCGCACGTATCCACTACATGCAGAATCACGTTGTGATAGGCAGGATCCTCCTGGTGATGGTGCCGGTACCAGTCGGAGGCCCTGAGGTGAATCTCTACATTTCCTGCCCAGGTAGTCTGCCCTATCCGGATCCGGGCATTGAAAAAATCGGGTCCCCCATCCCGGTTGTACACACCGGGATGAATCACCTCCACAGGCTCGCCTGATACGCAGGAAAGCGGTGACCGCAGCAATCGGAATTGCCACAGGTAGTGCATAAATTGTTCCGTCATATCGATCGTCTTACAGAATTGATACCCATTAATCAGCTTTCACCCTAAAAGGTTAACCAATTGTTGAAAAAAAATCCATTCGCTTGCATACAGTGAATCAAACGAGTATATTTGCAATACCAACGCAGGGGATGTTCCGCCATGGCAGATCTTGAAACGCTTGTTTCAGGCATAGACTACAAAGTACACCAGCTGATCGAGCGATTGCAGATCCTGCAGCAGGAGAATGAACAGAAGAAAAATGAGATCCGGGAACTGAACAAGATAAACGAGAATCAAACCCAGGTAATAGAAACATTAAACCAGAAGATAAACCACTTAAAAACAACACGAAACGTAGAATTCAACGAAGGGACGGTTGAAGCGAAAGCGACAATCAATGAGCTTTTGCGGGAAATCGATTCATGTATAGGACTCTTGAACAGGTGAATATAGTACTGTATAGCTGATGAGCGAGTTAACGATTTCTTTACACATTGCTGACAGGCCTTATAAATTAGTTATTGCACCGGAACACGAAAAGTTGTTCCGGCATGCAATAGAGTTGATTGAGAAACGAATGAGAGATTATTCTGGCAGCTATGCTTACAAAGACAAACAGGATTTGCTGGCCATGGTGGCTCTTGAATATGCAACCAACTATCTGCAGGATGAACAAATGCTCTCCGGACGAGGAGAAACCCATGAGCTGAAGCTGGCAAAGATTGACAAACTTTTAGCAGAATACCTGGAAAGATAGCCTTTTCGTTCTTTGACAGACCAACGATTTACCCGCATTAGCCCAGCAGTTTGTAAACCTAACATTACAAATATTAGGGACACGCTCACTGGCACGTAGGACAGGCCTCTTTTACTCCCTGTCAAGTGGGATCCCGGCTTGCCGGGATCCCACTTGACAGGGAGGATTCCGGTACGCCGGGACGGTGGAAGTTCGAAATGCCTGGCAGCCCTATACATGTCTATTTGAGGTTTATCATTACCTCATGGGTTAGTGCGGGTTTTTTTTCAGCCTCCCTTATCAGCTATAAACCAATAAAACTGCAGTTGCTATGGAAATCATGATATATATTATTGTAAGCGTGGTTGGCATCATTGTCGGAGGATTGATCACCGGGACCATTCTGAATAAAGCGCTGGAACGGAAGCGGGATTCACTCCTGAAAGAATCGATGGACAAAGCCGAGGTCATCAAAAAAGAAAAGATCCTCCAGGCGAAAGAGAAGTTTCTTCAGTTGAAGTCGGAACACGAAAAATATGTCAACGAGAAGAATGAGGAGTTGTCCAGAAATGAGAACCGCTACAAACAGAAAGAATCAGCCCTGAACCAGCGGATCGAGGAATTTGCAAAAAAACAGAAGGAGGTAGCCACCATTAAGCTAAACCTCACCAACCAGATGGAGATCGTCAACAAACGACAGACCGATCTCGACAAAACCATCAAGCAGCAGGTAGAAAAGCTGGAATCAATCGCCAGCATGTCGGCCGCAGAAGCCAAGGAACAGCTGATTGAAACGCTCAAGGAGGAGGCAAAATCGGAGGCGCTTATGCACATCAAGGATATCGTGGATGAAGCGCGGCTGACAGCCAATACCGAGGCAAAAAAGATCATCATTGAAACGATTCAGCGGACAGCCAGCGAGCATGCCATTGAGAATACCGTCTCGGTTTTTAATATCGAGAACGAAGAGATCAAGGGCCGGATCATAGGCCGGGAAGGACGTAACATCCGGACGCTGGAATCCCTGACCGGCATCGAGATCATCATCGATGACTCACCGGATGCCATTATCCTCTCCGGATTCGATCCGGTACGCAGGGAGATTGCACGGCAATCACTCCACAAGCTAGTGACCGACGGCCGGATTCATCCGGCCCGTATTGAAGAGGTGGTCGCCAAAACGAAGAAGCAGATCGAACAGGAGATCATTGAAACCGGGAAACGCGTGTGCATCGACCTGGGGATCCATAATCTCCATCATGAACTGATCCGGATGATCGGCCGGATGAAATACCGCTCCTCCTACGGACAAAATCTCCTTCAGCACTCCATCGAAGTGGCCAAACTCAGCGCTACGATGGCTGCTGAACTCGGGTTGAACCCCAAAAAAGCCAAACGGGCCGGATTGCTCCACGACATCGGCAAAGTGCCTGATAATGAACCGGAGCTGCCACATGCCATCCTGGGAATGAACCTGGCAGACAAATTCAAAGAGAAACCTGAAATCATCAATGCTATCGGGGCCCACCACGATGAGATTGAAATGGATAATCTGATCTCCCCCATTATCCAGGTTTGCGATGCCATTTCAGGAGCCCGTCCGGGAGCCCGGCGGGAGGTGGTGGATGCTTACATCGAACGGTTAAAACACCTGGAAGAGCTTGCACTGAGTTACCCGGGTGTGGTGAAAACATACGCCATCCAGGCCGGTCGCGAACTGCGGGTCATTGTCGGTGCGGATAAAGTCTCCGATGCCGAGGCGACCCAGCTGGCCTTCGACCTCTCGAAAAAGATCCAGACTGAGATGACCTATCCCGGCCAGATTAAAATCACGGTGATCAGAGAAACCCGCGCGATCAGCTTTGCCAAGTAACCTTACCGAATGAAGCACTTCGAACAACTAAAAACGAATCCCGATCTGCTCAACCAGATCGTGGAGAGTGAAAAGCGCTTCAAGGCCGTATCGGATGTGATTTCTGATTTTGCCATTTCGTTCTCCTTCGGGGATGATATGGTGTTGCATGTCGACTGGCTTTCGGGCTCCATCACCAAAATAACCGGATACTCTGATGCAGATCTGAAGGAGCTGGATACCTGGCGGAAAATTGGCCATCCGGATGACTTTGACCGGTTGAAGAACCAGGTTATAAAAAAAGTATTAACAGAGCACGAACCCTTTTCGATCCGGATACGGATTCTCACCCGTTCAGGAGAAGTAAAATGGGTGGAAGTATTTGCAAACCCGGTTTTCAACAAAAAAGAGAATAAACTCACCGATATCATTGTCGCCGGCCGGGAGATCACCGAAACAAAAAAGACGGAGGACAACCTTCGATTGATCGAGTTTATGGCCGACCATGCAGCCGAAGGGATCTATATGATCGGGAATGAGGGGCAGATCCTGTACGCTAATGAATGGGCCTGTAAAACCCTGGAATATACCAGAGAACAGTTGCTCTCCAGGAACGCATTTGACATCGACCCCAATTTTAAGAAAGAACGGTTACCGGAGGTCTGGAAGAAGCTTCGCAAACAACAGGTTATGACCATCGAATCGGTTCAGCACACAAAAAGCGGACGCGTGATCCCGACGGAGGTGACGATCAACTTCCTGCAGTACGGGGATGAGGAGATGCTGGTCGCGTTTGTCAAAGACATCACAGACCGCAAAGAGGAGGAACATCTCAAGAATATCAGTTTCACGATTTTCCAGTCGATCAACCAGTCCACCAGCCTGAATAAACTGATCCTCGACATCCGGAATGAACTCAGCAGGATCCTGGATACGAGCAGCCTGAAACTTATCCTGCTCAATCCCCGGAATGGCCAGACGGATCTGTTCTGTTTCAAGGACGACCGGGTGGTGGTCAGCCGGACCGATACCGAGGGAACCCTGGCAGGCCTGATCTTTGAAACGAAACGACCTGTCCTTCTTAACGAGGATGAGATGAAGAAGCTCAAGAATAAGGGAGACATCCGTATTTCCGGGAAGCTGCCGAAAATATGGCTCGGGGCCCCGTTGTTCTCCGTAGATGAGGTATTGGGAATCCTCTCTCTGGAGGACCTTCACGATGACAGGGCCCTGACCGGGCATCACCTGGAGATTATGAAGTTTGTCTGTTCTCAGATTTCACTCTCGGTTCAGCGCCGCCAATCAGAAGAGGCGTTGAAGAACTCGGAGAAGAACCTCCGCGAGTCCAATGCTTCGAAAGACAAATTCTTCTCCATCATTGCGCATGACCTGCGTGGACCGTTCAATGCGATCATTGGTTTTTCGGAGCTTCTGCACAATGATTTCGACACATTCAATGAAAGTGAGAAAAGGACCATGATCCGCAATATCCATGAAGCTTCTGTGAGCACCTTCAAGTTGCTGGAAAATTTGCTGGAATGGTCACGGATCCAGACAGGCCGCACCAAACCCAATCCGGAGAATGTGGACCTGAGTACTATAGCCAACAACAGCCTTACCTTTTTAAAGCACCTTTTGGAAAAGAAAAACATCAAACTCTTCTCCGGGATTCATTTCGGGACCATAGCTTTCTGTGACGAAAACATGATCACCACCGTCATCCGCAACCTGATCTCCAATGCGATCAAGTTTACCGGTACGGGTGGAGAGGTCCGGGTATGGGCAATTCCCCGCGATAAAGTGATTGAAGTGGTGGTGGCAGATAACGGCGTCGGGATTGCTGAGGAGAATCTCCAAAAGCTGTTCCGGCTCGATGAATCCTTTAAAACACGAGGTACGGAAGGAGAGCGCGGAACCGGACTGGGATTGATCCTTTGCCGGGAATTTATTGAACTCAACGGGGGGAAAATCTGGGCGGAGAGCAAAGATGGCAAGGGCAGCCAGTTTAAATTCACCCTTCCGAAGTTTAATTTTTAATCAGACCAGCGCCCTGATAAAATAATATACGAAGATCAGGGATAACGCCAGCTTCATAAAGCTCCCGGCCAGAAATCCCAGGAAGGAGCCAAATGCCGCTTTGAAGGCTTCACCCGATTGCTTCCCAGCCAGGATCTCTCCTACCAGGGCTCCTAAAAAAGGTCCCACGATAATCCCGTTGAAGATCACCAGGAACCGCGCGGAGAACGGATGATACGATGTAAACTGCAGCATCAGTAATGACAGGTATGATAACGGCGGCCCCGGAAGAACCGGCACAAAACTCCCTGCAATCCCGAGGATCAGCAGAATGATCCCAATGATGATGAGGAGGGTGTCCATGGAAAAAGTTTGTTGCAAATAAAGAAAAAAGAATTAAATTTGCCCCTCGAAAATCCGGTCTGGTAGTTCAGTTGGTTAGAATGCCGCCCTGTCACGGCGGAGGTCGCGAGTTCGAGTCTCGTCCAGACCGCAAAAGTAGGGGCAATTCATGAATTGCCCCTACTTTTTTTATTCCCCTGTCGCAATTTTTTATAAATGCTATGCATTGACAAAATCACTATTTTTATCTAAAAAATGCGATGAGCATGCGTGGATATTTAGGTATCATATCCGCATTGGTCATCTCTCTGTTTGGATGCCGCAACGGAAAAAATAATCTCAACCCGCAACAACAGCAATTGGTTGGCGCGTTTCATGAATCCGTCGAAACCGGTTTGAAAGACAGCCACCCCGACAGCGCACTCACACTGGCGATGCAGGACGTTCAGTTGGCTGACAGCCTTGGGGATGACCTGCTACTCATGGAAGCAATGAATTAGGCCGGTATCGTTTATGAACAAATGTACATGATCGATTCAGCTGACCGGATGTTTGACCGGTCATTGGAACTGGCATACCAGCTAAAGGATACGAGCAATGTGGCGATCATCCTTAATCTTCAGGCAAATACGCTTATTACAGTCGACAAATACGGACTTGCCAGACAAAAATTAAACAGGGTCATGGGTGAGATCATCGGCACCTTCAACCTGGGGAATACACTGATTCTATTGGGGGCCTACGAAGCGGCCAACACCGCGTTGAATCAGGTGTACGACTGGAGTACGGAATATGGTATTGCCGAAGGTCAGATCAGATCGCTTCAGGGATTGGCAGAAAACGAAGCAAAGCATCATCATTATACAAAGGCAAAAACCTATTTCAAAAATGCGCTACAATTGTCAAGAGAGGAAGGGGATTTTGAATTTCAGAAAGAACTATTATTTCAACTCGGGGAATTGGTGCTGAAAGAATCCAATACCGATACCATTGACTACCTGAGTGCATACAAAGTAATTTCTGACAGCATTGCAGGGAGAAAAACAAGGGATAAATTACTTGAACTGGAGACGACCTATAATCTGGAAAAGAAAGAGGCTGAAATAGCCCTTCTTCAAAAAAGCAACCTGCTCAAAAGGACCCAGATTTGGTTGCTGCTTGTGGCCTCGTTTCTGGGGATCCTCACCACAATCTTTATCATAATTAGTTACAGGAGGAGGCAATATGAACTCCGGCAAAAGAACCTCCTTTCCGAAGAAAAAAACAGAACACAACAACTTACACTTGTCCAGGCCGAAAAAGATGCCCGCATCCAAACGGGTGAAAAAGAAAAGGCGGTACTGAAACTGAAGCTAAATGAGCAGGAAATTATCTTCAACACCCTGACCTATGCAAAACTTGTAAATGCTTATCACGAAGTAATTGATAAATTCAATGCGTTTACACCAAGATTCAGGAGCAAGGGTGACCGCGAGGACTATCGGAAGCTGCTTCATAACATGGAGAGTGCCAACAACATCAATCCGTTGGACGAATTTGAGCGGGTCTTCTCATCCGTGCACCCCGGATTTTATACCCGGTTAATCGAAAAGCACCCCGATCTGACCCCCCGCGAACTGCTTTTCTGTGCATTTATCAGGCTGAATATGCAAACCAAATACATTGCCCTCATCACCAACATGGCCATCAATTCCCTGGAAGTAGCGAGGTATCGCATCCGCAAAAAAATGAACCTCTCCACCGATCAAAACCTGACGGCCGAGTTGATGAAAGTCTAGGATAATTGGCTATTGGCTGTTGGAATTTATTAATAACCACAAACGCCCCCTCTTCAAGAACGTTATAGCACGTCACCCCCAACACTTCCGCCTCTTCTCTCCACTTCCGTGCATGAACCCACGAGTTGGATGTTTACGATAATGGCCCTGTCGCTGTTCAGAACGCTGGCAAGCATTACAGCTCCATGTTCAGTAAACACATAAGGAAGGTTCGGTGAGAACTTGAGCCGTTCGAGGTGGTCGCAATTTGCGACCACCTCCTGCTTCTCCTGATTGGTAAGCTGGAACATAAAATCTTCAGGAAAGCGTTTTGTATTGCGCTTGACCTGTTCATTAAGCCTTTAGGTAGTTACCCCGTAAAGTTCTGCCAGATCACTGTCGATCATCACCTTTACTCCTCTTACAATCAGGATTTTATTCATAATCAGTTCATCGGGGATACTTGTCTGGGTGTTGTTTTTTATCATAAATCGGTTATTGAAGATTAAAAATAAGGTTTCATACCTATTCTGGTTAAAATTGGAGGTGGCAATTTGGCATCTCCAATTTACCCCAGCGGATAATATTTGTCCAGCTCGACCTGTTTGAGGATTGCAGGGTGCAGCTGGTTGATCTATTTATGCATATCGATCATCTGACATTCAGCACAAACGCCCCCTCCTCCAACACACTATGACAGGGAACCCCCAACTTCTCTGCTTCTTCTTTCCAATTTCGCGCAAGAACCCACGAGTTGGACGGATCAATAACAATCTGCCGGGGAGAAAAATACCGATTGATCTCTCCTATTGTGATTTTTGGACTTCCGCGAATGATTACCAGATCCACATGAAGTGAGTCTGTGCACCGGGGCGGAAGGGAGCTGCTGAGTACAACGATGCGAAGGTTATTCCATTGGAGATAGTCCCCCTTACGTTTCAGGAAGGATAGATCCTGGTACCGGGAAAAGGGAGCCAGGTTCCGGTCGGTAAGAGGGACTGTCAGGGAACGGGTTATCCGTTCAGCTGCCCGGTAGGTGGTCAGAAGCTCCTGCGCATAGGGTTCCCGGTATACAGCTGCAAAATCCTTCAGGCAAACCTCTTGGGTCCCATTCGCGAAGGAATACTGGGAAACCCCTTTTACCTGGAAAACGGTGAGTATGCACCGGTCCATCCGGATAACGTCCCGCCCGAGACCATATACAGAGGCAGCCAGGTTCACCAGGAGGAATGGAAAAAGCCAGGCAGGTTTCCGTGTCAACAGGAAACAACCTGCCGAAATAATGGCGAGATAGAGTACCAGCGTATCTGGAAACGAAGGATAAATACCCGTTGTAACGGAACCCGGCAACCCTTCAATAAAAGAGACAGTAACATTCAGAGTGCCTACGAAAAAACAGAGTCCCTTTGCGAACCACTGTGAAAGGACCGGAACCGGATTGAGTGCCAGCAAACCAATCCCACAGTAAATGACCAGGCTGGTGAGAGGAAGTACCAGCAGATTGGTGAGGATGAAATAGTTGGGAAATTGATGGAAGGCATAGAGAGCCAGCGGGAAGGTCGAAATCTGCGCGGCTAGTGAGAGGGAAACCAGGCTCCATCCCCGCGACAGGACCCAGCCGGGAGCCCGGATCAGCTGAAAAATGGGTGAGTATAAAAAAAGGATGCCGGTCACCGCCAGGTAGGAGAACTGAAACCCGGTGTGGAACAGAAGCATCGGATCAGCTACCAGCATAATAAACATAGATCCGGCTACAACATTCAGGGAATCGGGTTTTCGCCCGGCTGTTTTTCCCAGTATCAGCAGGCTGAGCATGAGAGCTGCCCGAAATACCGGCGGGGATAATCCTGTGATGAATGCATAAACCCAGATCATCAGGACCATCAGAACGGCTTTAACGATGGATCCGTAGCGACGCCGTTTAAGGAATCCAAGCAGGGTTTCGAGAAAAAGATATAGGATCCCGACATGCATCCCGGAGACCGCCAGGATGTGCATGGCTCCGCTGGCAGCAAATCCTTTTTTCAGGTCCTGCCCAATTTCACCGTAATAACCCAGCAGGATAGCAGAAGCGACCGCAAACTCCTCCCCTTGCAGGGAATTATCTCTCAGAACCTTCAATAACCGGTCACGAAATATAAATGCCAGGCGTTTGATCGAATTATGTTCAGGTATTCCGGTACGTTCCCAGTCTGTTGACGCTACCCAGCCCTGCCTGAACACTCCTTTCTTTCCATAATATCCGGCCGGATCGAAGGCGTACGGATTGGCCCCGTTCTTCAGGGATTTCAGCGAGGTTGAACCAATAATCCAGTCACCAAATTGTAGGGCCAGCGAATTTGAATCCTTTTCGAGAAAGAGTAATGCCTTCCCTTCCCGGATAAGTGTATTTGCATTAGTGTCCAGATCGTACCTGCTAACGATCAGTTTCACTGTTTTGGATGTATGACGCGGGGGCTCGAGAATTTCAGCCGAAAACAGTTGGCAGTCTGCAGTCCGCAGTTGGCAGTTGACAGTTGGCAGTTGGCAGTTACTTTGGACTGTCAATACTCCCAACCAGAACATCAGCAGAAAGATATTAAAACCCGGGAGCCATCTCCACCGGAATGGGGGTTTCCATAATAGGACAAACAGGAGTAAAAGACCGGATAGAAGTCCAC
>QYQJ01000120.1 GCA_007280875.1 Bacteroidota bacterium | reverse complement strand
ATCGGCGCCAGCAGCACATGCAGCCAGTGAGGCGCCACCGGTGTAGGCAAAAAGATTGAGGATTCGCGTTTCGGGTTTCGGGTTTCGGGTTTCGGGTTCATTTGCCAACTGCTTACTGCCAACTGCTAACTGGATCGTATCATATACGAACTTCCAGTTTTCCGCCTGCTCGGGAAACACGCCGATGTGGCCGAATGCCGTCAGTCCCAGCCGGAATTTCAGGTGCATCTCCTTGTAATCATAGACGATCATCCACTGGTCGGGCATCTCCGGCTTCCGGCTCCACTCTCCCCTTTCTTCTTTTGTTCCCGGATGCCGGATGCCGGTTTTCAGTGACTCGTAACTGGTGACTGGTGACTGGTGGTGTGGTGAGTTTGAGAGCACAGACTGCCCACTGCCCACTGCCGACTGCCGACTAGTTCCTTTTCCCCGTGAAAACCGGGCATGAGCCAGTCTCTCCCACTCCTCCTCCGGCAACGCTTTCTTCCATACCGCCTGGGGCTCGGGGCGGATCAGGATGTACTTTCCGAACCGTTCCAGTTTTTCCCGGTTCCCTGTGTCGATCAATTCGTAGTCGGTCCAGCCGGTGGGGGAAATGATATCCATGGTGAAGTGGTGAGGTGGTGATATGGTGAGGTCGCGAATAATAAAATAGCGAAATAGCGAGAAGCGAAATTAAGGATAATGGGTCAATAATATTGTACTCCCCAGGTTTCTTCCTGTGAAGCCGCCTCTTGATTCCATTGAGGTACAATCCTTTTCAGAAACTCTGATTTTTCAGCCTTTAGTTTATCCATCAGCAAACCTATGAACTCCTGGGCTTGTGCTTTCGTCGTGATATCCGGATAGGTAACCTCTCCAACCCCTCGACTTACCAATAACCGTGCCAAAATCACTCTGGCCTGCTGGGTTTCGTCCATCCCCAACCCAACTACACGGGTCATCTCTACCGGAGAGTGAAACGATGCGCCATGACTGGCTGCCGAGTAATCCCAATACCATTGGGCATTCCGGATGTGTTGCAACACAGGTCTCATTTCCTTTTCCGAAGCGCCTGCTTCCCATCCCGCTTTGGCCTCCACATGGGCCCTCACGAGCTGGATCTCCAGTTTATCCCGGATCTCTTTCACCTTATCCTGGCTTTCATAAACATTCTCCCGTAATTGTTCCTCGGTTTCCCGGTGACACACCTGGCAGGTATTCTGGATATTCGCCAGGGGACTTACCATTTTGTGGCTGGTGAATTTTTGTCCCCCCTCTTTGACATAAGGCATATGGCAATCGGCACAGGCCAGTCCCCGTTCAGCATGGATTCCGGTCAGGAAGATCTCATAATCGGGATGCTGGGCCTTC
Organism: Bacteroidota bacterium; assembly: GCA_007280875.1. Classification (GTDB taxonomy): domain Bacteria; phylum Bacteroidota; class Bacteroidia; order Bacteroidales; family FEN-979; genus QYOJ01. The sequence goes on along the minus strand of QYQJ01000120.1, from coordinate 4,774 downwards.
AGGATCGGGGTTTTGCTTAACTGATGCGTAAAATCCGAAAAGCCAGTTTCATTGTAATAGGCTAATTCCGCTTCGGCTGTCGTACCTTCTTTCCAGGGAAAAGTAAGGTACTGAATATCCGGGGCATCCTGCCCGTGCGTATCAAAATAGTATTCGACATGACATTGCGCACACACAAGTGAACGCATCTCCTGGTGGGTAGCCTGCGAAATATCTTTGCCCATCGATTGAAACGCTTCCACCAAGGCAGGTCGGGTGATCCTCAGATCCAGAGTTTTCGGATCATGACAATCGGCACATCCGATGTAGTTCACCACTGCAGGGCCTTTGGATGCCCATTTCCCTTTATAAAATTCGGCAGGTCCCATGTTCTCCATCAACCTGGGCACATCCGGACTCTTGCAGGTCCAGCAGGTATTGGGCATCGGGCCTTCATCGGGTTTCAATGGCCCGCCTGTGCGGAGGGTGTTCCGGATGTCGGTGATGGCATAATAGTGCCCGCGCGGAGCCATATAATCTTTCGAGAAGCCATAACCGGCCCAGAGGATAACCAACCGTGGATTTTCTGCAAGCATATCCAGCGGTGCATTCCCGAGGTACTTGCTGCGGAAGGTTGTATCTGACGTCTGAAGGTAACTCTGATACTCACGCGGAAAATTTTTCCCCCATAATACATTGCGGGGCTCATATTCACTAAGCTTAACCTTGGGCTTGTACACATACTCATTTTCTGCCCTTCGCTCGGTGATGGAAGAGGCCAGTAACCCGAGGAAAAATACAATGATCATCGTTCCGAAGAACAGCGCCCAGTTGATCCAGGCAGCGCGTTTGCGATGTGGTTCGGTATTCATACTTCGTTGTTGGATTATTCAAAAACTTCATCATTCGATATTCAGTGTTCTATATTCGTTATTCCTCCTCCTCTTCCTCCCTTTCCGTCCGGCTCTCAAGGTTTGTTTTTACCAATGCATTGGGGGTTGAGGCAATGCTGTTCACCCTACTGTGCGGGGTTTCCCGGTGACAATCAAGACAGGTCCGATGTGTTAAGGCTGTTTGGTAATTCGGCTGTACTGCTATCATATACTCCATCCCTACAACCCGTTTATGGCAACGTATACAATTTTCCTGAACGGCCTTTTTCCCTTCATCCAGGATATAAATCGACTGGGCTTCAGCACGGAAGGTATATATCGTGGCGTGTCTCAATCCATCCTGCATTTTAAACAGATACTTGTGGACCAGATTGTCGTGCGGTACATGACAATCATTACAGGTAGCCACGGTACGATGTGAACTGTGCGCCCAGTCGTTGAACTGCGGATTCATCACGTGGCAGTTGATGCAGGTTTCCGGATTATCGGAGAGGTATGAAGGAGCTTTGGAGATATAGAATGCATAGACTCCCAATCCCACGAATAGGCCCATCAAAACAGAGACTGTGGGCTTCCAGTTGTCGGGAGGGATCAACCAGTGGAGCAGTTGTTTCATGGTTTTTAACGGATTGGCATGACGTTGTGATTCCCTTAACAAAGATATAGATTTTCCCAAATTTTACTTATCATTCCGAACGATATAGTAACTTTGGTTACGATGTCGGAACTAGTACAGGATAAAACCGTTTTTTCCCTCTTCGAAGTGATGGACAGCATCCGGCGTACCCTGGGTGAACGCTATACCAGCCCGTTTTGGGTGAAGGCTGAGATGAGCAAACTGAATCACTACGTTCACTCAGGTCATTGTTATCCCGAACTGCTTGAGAAACGGGAGGGGAAAATCCTGGCACAAGTCCGGGCAAATCTCTGGAAAGAGGACTACCTCCGCGTAAACGACCAATTCCTTAGGGTATTGAAAGAACCGCTCAAAGATGGGATTTCCATCCTCTTCCTGGCACGCATTACCTTTGATCCGGTGTATGGACTAGCTCTCCGGATCCTTGAAGTTGACCCGGTCTATTCGCTGGGAGAGCTGGAACGCGAAAAGCAGGAGACGATCGACCGGCTCCGCAAAGAAGGCATCTTTGACGCCAACAAGCTCCTTAAGCTGGCCCTCGTACCCCAGCGCATAGCCGTGATTTCGGTGGAAACCAGCAAGGGATTCGCCGATTTCCGAAAGGTAATCGATGCCAATACCTGGGGGTATTGTTTTTTCTACATGCTCTTTCCTTCTCTCCTGCAAGGAGAAAAGGTGGCAGAATCCATTGGCCGTCAATTTGAACGGATCCGGTTGGTGCGACACCATTTTGACGCTGTTGCGATCATCCGGGGAGGGGGCGGTGACATCGGACTGGCCGGATATAACCACTATGAGCTGGCCAGGCAGGTAGCCCTGTTTCCACTTCCGGTTATCACAGGCATCGGGCATGCGACCAACGAGACGGTAGTGGAGCTGGTCTCCTACCGGAATTGCATCACTCCTACCGACTCAGCCGGATTTCTGATCCAGCAGTTCCACAACGTTTCGGTTCCATTGCAGGAGGCTCAGCGAATCCTGACCGAAACAACCCGTCACTTGTTGAAGGACTCAGCTTATCTACTTCAAGAAACCGCCGGGAATTTCCGGACCCGGACCACCCATTTCCTCCACTCAGCCACCCGGATGCTGATTCATCAAGCCACCGGGATCAGAGGATTCACCGGCTTTTTCATCCGGAATAACCGGGATATTCTCACTCGCTCATCCTACCTGCTTACATCAGGAACAGCCCGGATAATGACTGCTTCCCATGTTTGTCTGACCAGCCATCTTGCCACCTGTCGCTCCCAGGCAGTCAGGCTAATCAGTGACCGGAAATCCATGGTCGAAGCCCTTTTAAAGCAGTTGAATCTGCTCGACCCGAACAAGGTATTATCCAGGGGATATACGATTACGTTAGTGAACGGAAAGCCTATCCGCACAATCACGGAGGTAACCACCGGTGACTCCCTGAAAACCATTACATTTAATGGTTCCATAATCAGTACTGCAACCGAAATTCAACCCGAACCAACGCCATGAGCGAAAAGATCACCTATACCGAAGCGTATGAAGAACTTCAGGCGCTTGTTGATGAAATCGAAACCGGAGAGATCTCAGTCGATCAACTTTCTGAAAAGGTAAAACGCGCCGCATTTCTGATTAAGCTCTGTAAGCAGAAGCTCACATCAACGGAAGAAGAGGTGAACAAGATCCTGAAAGAGCTGGAGGGGGAATAGCGAAAGACGAGAGACGAGGGATGAAGAACGAAAGAATGCAAAAATTCGAATAATCGAACAACGAAGTGCGAAATTAGAATCATTATTTTAATCATATAACTCCCTTAACTCCAATTTCTCAATCCGGGCCCGGATAGCGCCCTGGGTGCGGCGAATTTCCGTTCGGCTTCTATCTTCACCGATTTGTTGAATGCAATATAGAGGACCTTTCCTGCATTCCGGCGTTCTTTAGCATAACCCAGCAAGGTGGAAGTCTTCCCTGATCCGGCAACCGCATTGATCTTGATGTTGCCTGAACTTTGGATGATGGCTTTTTGCTCGGGAGTAAAGTTCATTGGATTACCTCTTTTCATGGAACAATGAGTAAAATTAAAAAATCATACTTTTGTTCCAACTTTGAAATCATGGAAAAAAAGAAAAAATCACTACTGAATAAGATTACTCCAGATGAAGCCTTAGAAATTCTAACCCGGTTAGCAAAGAAAAATCCGAGAATTTTAAAAGACATTGAAAAAGAAGCAGAACAACTCCTGAAAAAAATTGATTTTCAGGAAATTGTCGACGAAGTATATGCTGTGTTGAATGGGCTCGATGTTGAAGAACTTTGGGAACGTTCCGGATCCCACAGAGACGGTTATTCTTCTCCGGAAGATCAAGCCGTTGAAATGATGGAAGAAGCGTTAGAGCCCTATAATGAGGAAGTTATCAGATATCTGGATTTAGGTATGCATAAGGAAGCGGAAATTTATTGCATGGGTGTTTTAAAAGGAATTTATCGTTATGATCAGGAATCAAAATCAGATTCAACAAACTGGTTTGTCGATATTCCGGCCGAATGTTCAGGCTATTTATTAGATGTATGGAAGCAAAAAACAACTGATCGGTGCGATTTGGAGGAGATGGATCATTTTATAAAAACCGAATGTGGCCGATGGTCAGATTGGGCATTAAGAAAATAATAGCCTAATCTCCTCCCGCGACAGATCCTTCAACGGATTACCTGATGGTATAAACGTGTCGGACAACTGTTGTTTTCGTTGCTGAAGTTTCAGCATCTTCTCTTCGATCGTATTCTCTGTAATAAACTTGTAAGCGATCACCTTTTTATCCTGCCCGATGCGATGTGCCCGGTTGATGGCTTGCAGTTCCGCGGCCGGGTTCCACCAGGGATCTATACTAAAAACGGGATAAAATTGCACATTTTATGAATACGTTCAAACCCCTTTTGGTAATTCACAAATTATTGTTAAGAATTTCTATGCAAGAGTATTGGCTGTAAAAATGAAGCATATCAATTTAGGGTTATCCAAAACCTAATGATATGCTTCAATTAAATCTCAGCAAAGCCGAAATTCAACGACTAAATTATGAAAGGTTTTATTATCCATGTCCAGTTGTTCAAAAAAGATTTCATGCAGTATATATGAAAGCCACTGTTAAAGCATCTACTACAACAATAGGGCTTCTTACCGGATTGAATCGCAAGTCAGTGAGTCACTGGATACAGGTCTATCAAACGGAAGGAATTGATGCATTGTACCAATTTGACTACGGCACTAATAAAAGTGAGTTGGAAAATTATT
>QYQJ01000047.1 GCA_007280875.1 Bacteroidota bacterium | reverse complement strand
GTGAGGTACTCATTGGCGGAAAATACATTACCCAGACTCTCTCCTTCGATATGCATGAATTTCGGCAAGCCTGCTCCAACTCCAATGAACACCGCATCGAAATGTTCCAGGAGTTCGTCCACGGTTAGGATTTTCCCGATGACATGATTCATCTCAATCCGTACACCCATCTCTTTCAGGTAGTTGATCTCAAACTGGACGATGGACTTCGGAAGCCGGAACTCCGGAATTCCATAAATGAGTACTCCTCCTGCCTCATGAAACGCTTCAAAGATGGTCACAGAATAGCCCAGTTGCTGCAAATCGGCAGCCACCGTAAGACCGGAAGGGCCTGACCCGACGACAGCAATACGTTTATTAAGTTTTTTCTTGATGAGGGGTACTTTCACCAGGTCCATTTTCCGTTCCCAGTCGGCGACAAACCGTTCCAGGTTACCAATGGCAACCGGTTGATCCCTGACCCCTAGAATGCATTTCTCCTCACACTGATTTTCCTGGGGGCATACCCGGCCACAGATGGCCGGTAATACATTCCGTTCCTTGAGTTTCTTGATGGAATCGTCGAATTTTTCCTCCGCGATCAACCGGATAAATTCCGGGATATCAATATTGACGGGACAGCCTTCGACACATTTCGGATTCTTGCACTGCAGGCAACGGCCGGCTTCCAGTAACGCCAATTCAGACGTGTACCCGTAAGGAACTTCCTGGTGGTTGGCCGCCCGAAGTTTCTGATCCTGTTCGGGCATCTCCTGCCTGGGGATCTTCAGCTTGATCTTCCGTTCATCTGCTTTACTCAGCCCATGCCATTCACAACCATACTTCATGCATAGATAGAAGGGGATCAGCTTGGCATGTGAGGAGATGATAACCTCCCCGACACTCGAGCCGCATTCACCACATTGAACCGCCGGTTGGATCAGGCTTTTCTTGCAATAAGGACAAGTGAGATCATCCAGTTTCTCCCCTTTTTCTATCGGGATGGATGATTCTACTTCGAACACATCCAGGTAGGGACTCAGTCTAAGGTCAAGTTCTCCTCCTTTAAAGATGGCTTTAAAGAGGATGGTGTTGGTCTCTTTCTCTTCCACATTGAAACTTTGCCGGCAATGTGGACAGTAGGTGTTCAGAAAAGTCTTGTACTTAAGATATCTTACATCTTGCTCCATCATGGTAGTAAGGGTTTATCGTATGGAAAATAACAAACAATCTTTTTCATCCTGCAAATAGATCGAATTGCGTTTTAACAATTCATCAAAATCCACAATGTGTCCGTCAAAATCAGGCCCGTCGACACAGGCAAACATAGTTTTCCCGCCAATGCCGACGCGGCATCCGCCACACATACCGGTTCCGTCAATCATGATCGGGTTCAGGCTTACAATGGTAGGAATATTGAATTTCTTCGTGAGCTTACATACATTTTTCATCATGATGATCGGTCCGATGGAATAGACCAGCTTGATGTCGTCCCGCTCGCCCAGGTATTTCTCCAGAGGCTGTGTCACAAAACCCCTGGTCCCGTAACTGCCATCATCGGTTGTCACCACCAGCTCATCGCTGATTAGTTCCATTTCATTCTCCAGAATGACCAGGTCCTTATCCCTGGCTCCAATGATACTGATTACATAATTCCCGATCTCCTTGAAGGCTTTGGCAACATGGTAGAGGATGGCAACTCCCGTCCCGCCGCCGACCATGAGAACGGTCCCGATTTTTTTCACCTCCGCTGGTCTTCCCAGGGGCCCGGCGACATCCCTGATAAAATCACCTTCCTTCAGGGAACGCATCAGCGCAGTGGTTTTCCCGACTACCTGGAAAATGATGGTAATGAGTCCCGAAAATTCATCTTTATCGGCAATGGTCATGGGGATCCGTTCTCCGGTTTCATTTACCCTTAAGATGATGAATTGACCTGCCTGTGCTTTCTTCGCGATTTTAGGTGCGACAATATCAAACCGGATGATGGTACCTTTTGCAAGTTCTTGTTTTCTGGCTATCTGGAACATATCAATATCGTGTTAGTAATAAACTAATGAGTTGTTTATCAGTTAGGATTGTCGGGGATTGAATTTACCATTCGAGGCTATCCTCCAGTTTGATATCCTGAAAGTCCTCATCACTCAGCCCGTGCCATTTGCACCCCTTCTTCGAGCAAATATAAAAATTTATCATTTTTGTCCTGGCACTGATTAAAATCTTTGCGACCGGTGAGCCGCACGATCCGCACTCTTTATCGACCGAAATGAGCGTGGTATCACAATGGGGACAGGAGATGTCCTGCACGGGCTTGTCCTCTTGAAGAAAAACCGTCGACTCAGAGGTAAAGATATTCATGTATGGACTGAGCAGGAGAATGCCTTTTTCGTCGTTTGAAGTGATGGTCAACTTTAAAATATCATGATCGATGAGGCTCTTCCGGCAATTCGGGCAATAGGACATCAGAAAAGCTCCCGATTCCAGAATTTCCTGCGTTTTATCATCCTTCTTCTCCCTCGGAACAGGATCCCGGTTCATGATCTTAAGCTCCTCCTCTGAATATTTCCGGGTAAATCCATACTCCTGATATAACTTATTCAACGCCTGAGAAACATCTTTGAATTCCAGGGAGTGGTCTCTGCAGCCGCTTCTCGAACAAACCCTGACTCTCCCCCCCATATCCAGGATAAAAGGAACCATCGGGGCATCGCAAATGGAACAATTGTTTTCGGATATGATCTGCTGCTTGCAGTTCGGACAAAAAAATTGAGCTATCTTGTTTTCCGGTAGCTCAATCTTACAATGATAGTGGTAACTGCCCCATACGGAACTCAGATATATAAATCCCGTTTGACCCTCTGCCTGGATTCCCAACCTGATACTGGGTTTATTATCCACAATCTCTTCATTGTACATGAGTGATTTACTGCAGTAGGGGCAATTTACATTCAATGAAACAGATTCGTACATAGTTGGTTTCTTTTATTGAATCGTAGCTTTTAGTGAGCCAAAGGTATAGATTTTTCTCATTATGGGGATGCCTGATCCCAGGTAATTACTGCAATCCGCTTTTTCCCATCCATCCTGATGACCAGGGGATTATCAAAATGTACGATGGTAAAATAGTTTGTTTTTTCAATATGAGGCTGGCTTTTCAGTACATCATAGCGGATGAAGCTTTTGGAGAGCTCGGGCTGGACACAGAAGTACCCTGCATTCATGGAGGTGACGTTGTGAAAGAAGTGCGACCCCGAGGAGGCATCCAGGGGGAAGCCCTCCAGGCTGGTTTCGGCAATCACCCGGGCGTTGGAAATCTGAGGCCAGGAAACCGGAACGCCGATCCACCGGTCACTGGTGCCCCAGCGGCCCGGACCGATCAGAATGTACTTCCGTTCCAACCTGATCATCGCCGTATTGATCCTGCCCATATCTTCTGCCATCTCCAGGGTCTTGGATTTATCAAAGGTATCCGGATCCACAAACACCACATCATGGATATCGCTGACGATTCCGTTCCCCATTTCTTTTTCTGAATAGAGGAGAATCTCCTCTTTCCGGATTTTGCTCATATTGATCACGAAATCGGTAGCACTCCCGATCAGCGGTTTGATCTGCAGGACATAGAATGAGGCCTTATTCTCCTTGTCCCTGGTCAGGTCCACCGCAAATTCAATTTCGACCGGGGAGCCCATGGCCTCTTTGACCACGTCCAGCACCAATCCGATGGTTTTAGCCAGGGGGATGTAGTTGTACTTGAGGATATCCGCAAAATTGATTACCCGGGGCCCTGCATGCCTCAATCCCGGAACAATCCGGTTGTTCTCCGGACTGAAGACTGAAACCATATGGTTGATCGTTCCGTGACGCTCGGCATTGTCGATGTCCATGATCCGCAATCCGGCTTCCTCTCCCTCCAGCAGGTTCAGGTCTTTTTTGGCCAGGTCGACCCCATAAAAGCGAACCTGGCTTCCTTTTAACTGGTCTTCGGCAGAGTTAATCTCCAGGTTGGGATAGTGCGGGGAAAACCGGAATGCCCGTTCGCCTTCTACCACGTAGCGTCCCAGTCCCAGCGCCATGACGGCAAAGCCCTCTTCGGGCTTCATGTGGGCAAAGGGATAGTAGTTGTATGACTGAGCTACCCCGCTGATATGCGGATAAAACACATCTTCATACTGCCTGCCTACCACCTCCTGGATCACCACGGCCATCTTCTCCTGTTCAATGCGGTAGTTGATCGCCTCGATGTATCCTTTCGCAACCGGTGAGTAAACGGAAGCATAGACCAGCTTGACCGCATCTTTCAACTGTTCCAGGCGAACCCTGGGGTCGGGGTGGTCGTTGGGGATCAGATAGGTTTCAAAGATCCCGGCAAAAGGCTGGTTCAGGGAGTCTTCAAAGAGGCCCGATGAGCGGATGGCTAACGGCTTGGTGACGTGTTTGATCAGCACCTTCAGCTTCCGGATCAGGGTCTCCGAGAGTTTTCCTTCGACGAACCACCGGCGGATCTGCTGGTAGTCATTCTCCTGGACAACCCGCTCCCGGAGGTGGTTCCGGTCGAGAAAATATTCAAACTCGTTCGTTCCGATGATCGAGGTGATAGGGGTCAGTATGTTGATATTCGGGATATGGCGTGAAAAATCGTAGTTGTAGATCAGGGTGTTGACAAAAGCCAGTCCGCGTCCTTTGCCTCCCAGCGCTCCTTCGGTCAGACTGACTATATTGGTAGCATCGGTGATTGCTGACTCTTCGAATGGAATTACTTTCCCTCTGCTCTGCTCATTTCTGAAATGAGCGATTACCGAGATGAGGTACTCGCGCAGGCTTGCGGAATCCTTGAAATCGGTGACCTTGGCGGGATTGATGATCCTGGCGGCCTGGATCTCCCCGCGTGCTGTAAGCCAGAGGGAAAAGTGATCTTTCCGGGCGTGGTAAAGCAGCGATTCCTCCGGGATGGTTTTCAGGTGGTCTTCAAATTCCTTGAGGGAGCGGGCCAGGCCAATCTGGCGGCCTTCATTGTCGCGGTAAATAAAATTGCCGAAACCGAGGTAATGCGTGATGAAACTCCGGAAATCAACCAGCAGGGTTTCCGAGTTTTTGTTGATGAAGGAGGTATTCAACTCGTTGGCCTTCTTCGCATTTACATCGTCGGACGACTGCAGAACGATCGGGAGGTCATAGATCTCTTTGCGTGTCTGATCAACAAGGATGAACCCGGCTGCATCGTTCAGTTCCCCGTCTTTTTTAAACTTGACGTCGGAGATCAGGCAGAGGATATATTCTTTGTATTTATGGAAGATGTACATGGCCTCCTCGTACGTGGATGCCAGGAGGATTTTCGGTCGTGCCTTCAGGCGAAGGATGCGGTAGAGCTCATCTGTTGTCACATCTTCAATGATATGTTTGGTTTGCTCCAGCACAATATTATATAACATGGGCAGGTAAAGCGAATAGTACTGAGGGGAGTCTTCCACCACCAGGATCACCCTTACCATCCCGATCCTGGTATCGTTCTCCACGTTGATCTTATCCTCGAGGTAGTTGATCATGGCAAAGAAGATCCGGGTATCGCCGTTCCAGACAAAGACCCGGTCGATCGAACTGAGCCGGTTCGGCTCTGCTTCAAAAATGGCCAGGTCGGTGTTGCTGTTCAGCAGGAGAAAGACCGGAATGTACGGATACTCGCTTTTTATCAGCTTGCTGATCTCAACGGGAATCTGCTTGTCCACCCCCATCATGAGAATCACCAGATCGTAATGTTTGGACCGTAACTGCTCCAATACCTCTTCTTTGGAGGATACCCCCGTAATACGGGGCATCGTACTAAGACTCAACTGGTAAAACTGACCCAGCACATGCTCAGAGAACCGTCCCTCTTTCTCAATGCTATAAGCATCATACAGGCTCGCTACCAGCAGGATCTCCCTGACCTTAAAAGGCATCAGGTCGTGGTAAAGATCCCGGTTTGTATTGGTACGGTTTAAAAAGGACTGCAACAGATGGCGGCTGGAGTTCTCGTCGTTCATTCGTACCGTCGCATCGTCCGCGTAGCCCGGACGGGTTTTGCCCTTCTTCAGGATCGTCTTTCCCTTGTTCGAGTTCAGGTACCCGGTGACCAGCTTGGCCAGGTTGATGATCAGGTCCCGTTCCTGTTCCAGAAAAGGGCCTTCAAATGCCCGGGGGAAGGCTTTACTATAGCAGATCTCGATAGAGCCCGCCAGGTTATCACTGGTTTCAAAAAACTGCATCTGCTTCCACTGGGTCTCCCGGAAATTTGGGCTCTGCAGCTCCAATTCTCCGTATTTAATCCGGCATACGGCGAATTCGGGATATTGCCAGGCCCGGGGGAGAATCATACAGATCTGGTGCAGGACCTCTTCCGGAGGTCCTCCTGCCCGCAGGATATTGGTCGTCTGGTTGATCGCTGCCAGTTCCTTTAGCCGTTCACGGTCGCCGTGCAAAAGCTTTTTCATTGCATTTTTTCTCTCTTCCTTTCCTGGCATGAAAAATCGGGGATGATCGTGTCAAAATTACCACAAACTTTCGGAACAGAAAAAATTAGATACCTGGCGTACAAGAACTACGCATTATACGGAAACGGTTTTCCGTAAAACACGTAATTTGTTTAAGCATAACTCGTAAGTATTTGAAAATAAGCGCATGATGCACAAAAAACATCCGAGAATCCTTGGCGGATAGAAATCTTTTCCATAAAATTGTGAAAAATTTCACATTTAACGTTAACCAAAACTTGCATGTATGGCAACCAACCCTTATCAACATCAATTAGATGAGTTCATGGCGAAAATCATTGCCAAGAACCCGGCCGAACCTGAATTTCACCAGGCAGTACTGGAGGTGGCCGAATCCCTGATTCCCTACATTGAGGAACATCCGGTTTACAAGGCCAACAAGATCCTGGAGCGCATCGCTGAACCCGAGCGGGTGATCCTTTTCCGGGTCCCCTGGTTGGACGACAAGGGTGGGGTTCAGATCAACCGCGGTTTCCGCATTGAGATGAACAGCGCTATTGGCCCCTATAAAGGTGGCTTGCGTTTCCATCCGACCGTGAACCTGGGCATCCTGAAATTCCTGGCCTTCGAGCAGGTTCTCAAGAACAGTCTGACCACCCTCCCGATGGGTGGTGGAAAAGGGGGCAGTGATTTTGATCCCAAAGGAAAATCTGATAATGAAGTGATGAAATTCTGTCAGAGCTTCATGAGCGAACTCTGGCGTCATATTGGCCCGGATACCGACGTCCCTGCGGGCGATATCGGTGTGGGTGGCCGTGAGATCGGATTTATGTTTGGTCAGTACAAACGGTTGAAAAATGAATTCACCGGAGTGCTTACAGGAAAAGGTATTGACTGGGGTGGAAGTCTGATCCGTCCCGAAGCGACCGGTTACGGCCAGGTCTATTTCGCTGAGGAGATGCTGAAAACCCGCGGGATGGATTTCAAAGGCAAGATCTGCACGGTTTCCGGATCGGGCAACGTGGCACAGTACGCCACCGAGAAGACTACGGAGCTCGGCGGGAAAGTCGTTACCCTCTCCGATTCCGAAGGCTACATCCACGATCCGAAGGGGATCGATGCCGAGAAGCTCGCATTTGTCATGAATCTGAAGAATGTCAAGCGCGGACGCATCAAGGAGTAT
>QYQJ01000111.1 GCA_007280875.1 Bacteroidota bacterium | reverse complement strand
GATCAGTCTTACCAAGTCCGGGTAACATAGGTTGTCGTCACTGCCCCCGGCGTAATTCAGCATGAGCGCCCCACAACGGCGCCATTCAGAGTTTGCCAATAAATAGTCCCGTATATTGCCATTTATATTATGTGCCACTGTTTTGATAGAGGTTGCTTCTGCATCCTTTTCAGCACTGGTATAGTTCAGATCGACCCGGTGTGGATCCGGATAGCCAACTGAAATATCAATCAAGGCGCGTATTTCGTTGCTTTTGGCACCGTAACTCACGTGATTGATGCTAAAATGGTCCTGGACATAGTATGTAAAACTTGTGGTGTAGCCATAAAATAACTCGGTATTATCCGGCCAGGAATAGTTTGGACCCAGCAGATGGCCGTTTCTATTGCTGTCATCATGCGTGGCAATGACAATTTTCCCCCTTACATCACCCAACGTCGGCAGGTTGTCATCCTGGTAAAAAAGTGTCGAGGAATACTTTTGTATTATACTCCAGACTTTGTCGGAAAAGGTTCCGTCTGTCGATCCTCCATATTCTTTTTTAATCAAGAAAACAACCGTTTCGGTAGGATGACTGCTAAGGAAATCCCTGGCATCGCAAATGATATTATCAAGGCTCCGGCTCAGCACGAAATATGAATGATGAAGCCTGTCATCCACATTATCGTACCGGACATCAAACCATCTGACACCCAACAGCAACTGATTGGAAAAACGAAAATCCTGGCAGACCACACACCAGTGAGACCCTGAGGGAACGCCTCCGGAGTGGTTGTCAGCTGCGCAATCATGTGTTCCTGGAAGTGTTATCTGAGATAATAAGATACTATCAGGGAGGTTAGCCATCCAGTCAGTATATTGATAAGGTAACGGCCTGTCGTCGTCGTAAATAACGATATTGTCTTCATCCGTGGAATTCTTTTTGCATGAAAAGAGTATAAGGAAGCAGACGAGAACAAATGTTACGACAGCAAACTGATGGGTCTTGGTTTTCATCCTATTGGAATTTTAAAGGTTGATATGTCCACTGGTTCATGAAAAGCATTTACCTGATGACTACCATCTTTTTCGTCTGGCTGAAGCCTTCTGCCATCAACCTGTAATAATAAACACCTGCAGCAATAACTGAAGCATCCCAGTTCACCTCATGTATTCCTGCCTGCTCCTTTTCTCTTACCAATTGTACTATATTGTTTCCGTATTGATCGAATATCATAATAGTAACCAGACCGGCCTCTGGAAGATGATACCTGATCTTGGTGGCAGAGTGGAAAGGGTTCGGGTAGTTTTGTTCAAGAAGGCAACCTGATCCACCGGATCCCGGTTCAACCATTCCGATTAGTTTTCCTCCCGACTCCCTGTACCTGGCCATGAATTCCTGGAAACAGAGGTTGTTGATCCGGTCGTTGAAAATGACCAGAGAGTTCTCGTCATTCCCTGCATCGGTTGTCGGATCCCAGTTATAGGATCCGGTCACAGTGATTTTATTTCCTGATTCCGCATCCGCATCCACTAAACAATATTTATGATGAAGCAACCCGTCAATGGTATCGATAAACACATCGGCAGGAGGATTCCAGGCTCCCGTTGCGGAGATGCCTTTCATCTGAGGATAAACACTCTTTTCGCGGAAGGCATGAGAGAAATCAAATACCCCGGAGATGTTCTTCCCGGCGTTGAAAATAGCATGAAGCGTATCTCCGATATCCTCCAGTGAAAATTTAAATATAGAGAAAAAAAAGCTTTTTGTCGTCTTGGCCCTGATCAGGGAACAGTACCTGGAAGAGACATGGTCGGTCGGGGCGAACCAGACCTCCATCCGGGTCCCGGCCACATTCAGGAGATGCGGCACATTGTCTGTTTTTTGTGCTCCGAAGCGGGCCCGGACAGGGTCAGGAAAGTTTTTATGAGATCCCCACATCTGCTCAAATTCCCTGGTGTAAACTGCGCACAGCGAGGCATCCTGGATGAAGATCATGTTGTTCCGGTCGGAATGGAACATGGGATGGGATACATTGGAGGATCCAGTATTCAGGTAACAGGTGACAGCATCCGGATTGCCCCGGTAATCAAAGATCCAGAATTTATTATGCATGGCATAGACCGTATCAAAATTCCGCTTCAGTACCGGCATCCCGTGTACCAAGAGGGAATCGATCAGAGGGGTATTGGGATCGTGGTTATAAATGAAGCGGATCTTCACCCCCCGCTCTTTTGCCTGAACCAAGGCATTGGCAATAGCGGTCAGGTCAGCGAATTCCCATAGCGTGATATCGATGCTGTACGTTGATTGATTAATCCGGTCCATCAGCAGATCCTCAAAATTCTGGCTGCCCTTTGCCTTTTCACCGTTGCTTACGGTGGTATCTACGGTATGGTTGAAATAGGCATCCACGGATCCGGAAGAGGTGGATTGGGTGATGAAGTATCCCGTGTCTGCTGCCGTGCCTTCCGTGTTCCCCGAAGTGATGCGGAACCTGTAGATCGTTTCCGGGTGAAGGCCGGTCAGAGGGACTTCATGATCGGCAACCTCATCTGTGAAAAAGAGTGAGTCCGTGAAAACCAGCGGCTGGTAATTGGAATCCGGCACCATCCACCAGACCTTCGAATCTGAAGGAGAATCTGTCGTCCAGAAAAGAGTAATACCCGTTTGGGTGATGCTGTCGTAGTAAAGGTTAGTGATGGCAAGGCCCCCTTTCCCGGGAATACCTCTGCCTTGTCTGGTTCTGTCATGCTGACCGTTAACCCGTCCTTCGGTGAGGATCATGAAACATGTCATTGCAACGCAAAGGGTTTTCATGATCACTTGTTCTTTACACATCTTACAGAATATCCCTGATCTTTACTCTCAGAAAGGGGCCATACGTTGATCGATTGGAAATCCAATTGCTGATATACCCCTTGAGAGGTATCGTATTTGTCCAGCGAAGCGGTCCAGAAGAGTGCGAAGACCTTCAGGTAGTAATAATCGGTTGGATAGCTGTTGGGAGCTCTGGTGCCCGCTGCCAGCGCGGCAAATCCGCTACCGTTAAAGGCTCCGTAATTGGGCGAATCCCAGTGAACCGTTCCGGCCTCCTTCAGTGTACCACCGGCAACCCAATACCCACCCAGGTGACTGATCAGCCTGTCCCATTCCACTGTATCAGGCAGATGCCATCCTTCGGGACAAACCTTACCGGCGGTGGTAAAATCATACAGCCTTCCGTAAGTTTGCGCGTTGGCCTCGTTATCGTCATAGGCCCAACTCCCCGCGGTTTCAAAGTTCAGGTTCTCCGCCATCCATGTTTGCGTCCCTATCTCAATGGTCTTGTAAACCTTCGCATCCCGCTTGTCGACGAACTGCCCCGGATTGGAGCCGCTGTTCTGGATACACCGGAGGGACAATCCCCTCTGCTGCTCCATCTCGAAGTTATTGGCAATATCAGGACCTTCGTTATCCATCTCCACGGCATACCCGTCCCCGGAAGTCGGGGCATAACTGGAGCTCCAGAAAGAGGCGCTGGTTCCCATGTCGCCCCCAAAGTCACCATTAAAGATTCGGCTTCCTCCTGGTAACGCAGTAAACCCGCTGGAATTGGTAGCCCCGGTATTGGGAGGTTGCCAATGCGTTGTTCCGGCTTCTTTCATCTTGCCTGCTGCCACCAGGTATCCCCCCAGGAAATTCACCAATCCGTTGTATTCATCGTTTGTCGGGACATGGAATCCTTCAGGGCAGAGGTTCCTGGCATCGTGGGCAGCATGCCAGTTGTACAGATGACCATACTCCTTAGCATTCACGGAATCATTGTTGTAATCGCACCGGGCGCCTTCTGTGGTATTATACCAGTCCGAATTCCCCGTGATCTCCGGGATCGAGTCGCCATTACTGTAATGGACTGCTTTCATGTTTTCCCGAAGCCATCCCTGATCTCCGATCGTAATGAGGTTATAGGCATTGTAGTCGTAATCATAAACCACGCCGATCGGGGCAACCTCCAGAGGAGGATTTTCTGTATCCGTCTTTTTTTTACAACCTGCTGCAAGCATGATAACGATACTCATGCAAAGTAAAACAGACCAAGCACGAGTACCGATTGTCTGAAAAATTTTCATGATCATTCGATTTTAAGGGTTTGTTGACTGATATATTCTTTCTGATTTGCCATCATTTTTTTTATCCTGAGCTCAAACTCCCTTTTACTTGAACTTTTCAGCATCACCTCGGTTTTCCCGTAATCATAATCAAGTTCTTCATTGAACATGGCAAGTACGATTGTTTTAATGGAAATGCTACTCGTTAACGTATTTTGAACCAGCTCACTACATTTTCCCTTGCTCATGCTGCCATCAATCATCAGGATATGCACCGGAATGTCATCTGAGCCATTGAAGCATTTACCATCCGGGGAATCATGCACTACCCGGAAATCCTCAATCTGCTCCAATATGGTTTTCAGACTTTCGCGGTAGGTCTTGTTCTGATCGATTATAGCAATATGGATCATTGCATTCTATTGCAGGTAAGATCGTAAAATTACTGATTGCACCCTAAGCATTAATCAGGGGATCTATGGGATTCGGGAAGGGATAACCTGTATTTTTTATCGGGGTAAACCCTGAGATACAGGAGGATGGCTATTGTACGGTATAATATTGGTTCTTAATGGCCCACACGATCAGACCTGCGGTATTTTTCACATTTGCCTTAAGAAAGATATTGGAGCGGTGGGTTTCGACGGTTTTGACAGAAATATGCAATTGCCCGGAGATTTCATAGGAGGTCAGTCCCTGGCAGATCAGGGCAATAATCTCTATCTCCCTGCCGGTCAGTTGATCCCTGTCAGAAGGCTGGTCCGTGTAACGAAAAGCCAGCTTTTTCAGGATCTCCTGGCTGAAATAATTCCCACCCTGGTGAACGGTCCGGATGGCCTGCTCCAGTTCAAACTTATTGGCCTTCTTCAGCACGAATCCCCTCACACCTGCATGGATCATCTGCGTGTAGTGGCTTGTATCGGAAAACATGCTGAGCGCAATGATCTTTAGATCCGGTTTCACCTGAAGCGCCTTCCCGGTGGCCTGTATCCCGTTGATCACCGGCATTTCAATATCCATCAATGCCATGTCAATCGGTATATTATTCAGCGTTTCCAGAAAGTGATACCCGTTTGAGGTATCATAGGCCACATGAAAGCCTTCAACCTGATTCAATACCAGCTTCAGACCTTCCCGAAACAGGTCATGGTCGTCAATGACAGCAATCTGAATATCCATCATTTTGTGATTATATGGGGAGTTCAATACTGACGTTTACTCCTTTCCCGGGAGCGCTCTCTATGACCAGCATACCGCCAAATGACTCAATCCTGTGTTGAATATTGTATAATCCCATACCTGCGGATTTCTTCAAACCGGGATCGAATCCTTTTCCGTTATCGGAATACGATACATATAACATCTTTTCCCGGCTGGTTATGTTGACCGTTATTTGTGTTGCTCCGGCATGTTTCATCGAGTTGTTCAATAACTCGGTAATACACCGGTAAACCGTCAACTCCTTTTTCAGATCAAATCGTTCCGGTAAATTGGAGATGGAACGTATAGTTATTCTGCTGTTCTTGGAGAGAGGTGCAATGAAGTTGTTCAATGCCGTGATCAACCCATGATTCTCCAGGAGGAGAGGGCTGATATTGTGCGAAATACGTGATACCTCATCAATCGCATCAGAAATAACCTGTTGCAACCTTCTCTGAATGGCCTCCCTTTCTCCAGGTTTGGCATCAAGAAATGCCTGAAAATAATGATTTATGGCTGATAGTACAGGCCCTAATCCATCATGAAGATCACGGGCAATGCGCTTGCGTTCCTGGGTTTCCGTTTCAGCGACAGCTTCGATCAGCTTTTGCCGGATGGCTCCTTGTCTTTTTAACCTGAAATAAAAAAGGCTGACAATGAATGCAACTAGCAGACTGACTGTGATGATAACGAGCAGCAGAAGTTCTCTTCGCCGGGATTCATTTTTTTCCTTCTCTTCTTTTATTTTTTGTTCCTTGGTCAGTAAATCGTACTTCGCAGATTGTTCATTGATCTGCCTGTCAATCCTGTCTTTAAAAAAATCAGACTGAAGCTGATAGCCCATTTGAAGAAGTCCAAATGCCTCCTTATATTCTCCCATCAATTGATGGATCGTGGCTAACTGGGAGTATAATCTCATGTAGAGATTCCTGTTTTGTTCAATCCCACTCATGTCCATCGCTTCCTCAATCACCCGGAGAGCGGATGCATCATCCCTTTTACTGAAAAATATTTTGCTCTGGTTGATCAAGGCATTCATTGCGTGGAACGGCTTTCCTGCCTCTATAAAATTTCCAACCGATTTTACGGACAAATCCAATGCTTTATCATATTCTTTCTTCCTGAGAAACTGAAAACTCAACTCATTTTGCGATGCAGCCAGGTTCGGTTTGCTGTCAATTTTTTCAGATAAGGTGATACATAAGTCCGAATACTTAAAAACAGAGTCCGTATAGCTGATCCTGGGATAGCCCCATTCATTATACAGCGCGGCAAGGCGGTTGTATGCAAACGCCCTGTTCTCATCTGAAAGGGAGGATTTGTCGGTAAGCAGTTCATTCAACATGGAAATTCCTTTGACGTACTCCTGTTTTTCCCGGTATGCTTCGCATAGATTAATTATACAGAATGCTGTTTTATCGGAATTTTCCGGAAGCATTCTGATAGCCTGCAGAAGCAATGGAATTGCCTTGTCGGGCATGGACCTTTCAAGATACTTTTCTGACGAATACAGGAGTGAATCAATACGATCAAGTGAATCAGGCGCCGAACACATCTTGTTCTCAAGAGCTGTAAATTTCTCTTTGTCCGAACGGATAATCTGAAATCGTAAAAATTTGATTTCGGCGTTTTGAAAGGGAGACAAATCCCCCGAAAAAGATATCAGTACATTAAGGTCTGAGCTTGCCTGTAAACTATCCGTGTTTACAATTGCCAGTGCATGATGGTAGATGGAATCAAACTCGTCCGGAGAGAGGTGACGCTGGCTGAATATATGGCCCGCAATAAGCAAGCTTAGTACGATTGAGACAGTTTTCCGGGGTAACATGCCAGGGTTCTATTTCTGCTAATATTTTTATAAAATTAGCAAAATAATATTCGCCTCTGTCAGCTTATTTCAAATGCATCAATGCAGGAATGCTGGAATGCAGGAATGCAGGAATGCAGGAATGAACAGTGAAAAGTAAACAATGAAGACTGCTGACTGCGGACTACGGATTGCCAACTGCCCACTGCCCACTGCCAACTGCAAACTGATTACGGCAATCCCGCATTCTTCATGATCTCAGATAGCTTTAATAGACTCAAAATCCAATCCCCATGAAAACCAAATCCCGGCGTGGATGCCGGAATCGTTCCTCGACGGCGTCCCCTTTACGATCACAAACACAGGAAGTAATCCGGTCGATACCCTGGAGATCCATAAGACAGCCGATTCGGTCCACCTGATCATCGCTGCTGATTCTGCCTATATCATCATTGGAACTGAGGAGCACAGGTTGACGGATATGAACGTTTTCCCGAATCCCTTTGACAGGCAGGTAATGATCACCCTGCAAACCAACGATCCCGGACCCGTACGGGCGGAGATTTATGATTTCCACGGGAGGAAGATCCGAACCCTGAAAGACCATTTTATATATATAGAGCATATTGTTTTGGTCTGGGATGGGAAAACCCAGACTGGAAATGATGCCAATAAAGGTATCTATTTTGTGAAAACTACCTTTGGATCTGGAACACTCCTGGTAAATAAGGTCCTAAAATTATAGTCATGGATTCTCGACCGGCCTGACGCCATGTTGTTTGGCATAGTCTCTGATCCTTTCTACTTCTGAAATATCGGTGAAATCAAAATCAGAATTTTTCTTGAAGGAGTGCCATATCGTATGTTGGGTAGGATATCTCTCCTTCATGGGCTCTGCAGAAAAAAGAAAACCGTATCCGTCCGGAATTGCGATTTTCAAACTGGTCAGGTCAAAATAATCGGATTTAATGAAATCCATTCTTCTTTCAAGATCAATAAACCGGGCAAACACCGGATGTTCATTCCTCCCAAAAAGATCCATTATAACAGGCAATTGAAGATCCTGAAACGTTTGGTTGGCAATCTCTATATTTTCAGCAAAATAAACTCTGACCGTAGGAAAAAAATTCTTTTTAGTTTGTATAAAAAGATTCCGCCTCTGAGACTCCTTTTCTTCCCAGTCATCAATATATAGTTCAAAAAGCTTTGAAAAACTTTCCTGATTCACATCCAAATCTATCCGGACAGGTTTTTCAAATGAAATAACATTCCTGCTATAGGTACTTAAATAATCCAGGTAAGGTTCACTGACCAGGCTGTTTACTTGAAAATCGGGATAATCAATTGCCGATTGGATGGTCTCTGTTTCAAATTTGATGTTCTTTTCCAGGGTCTGGAGATATTTCCAGATAAAACCAGCCAATTCAATATTTATCAACGATTTGATCATCGTTAGTTTATTCCTGGAATAATGAAAAATGGAGCGTTGGCCATCTGACATCAACAGACCCACCGACACCTTTTCCCCTGATGCAGGCCTTATGGAAACTGATACTATACTGATAAAGGTATTCATAGCTTATGATTTGATGCAATTTGAATATATTCTTGAAAGGCAGTCACGCATTCTGTACGCCATTCATCGGAAAAATAGAACTGCAAATGGGAGGATATAAAACGGGTATCTATGTTCCACTCAGGTAGAACTCAATTTACTGAAAATTCCTCAATGCATCTTTCTTTTTCGCTCCAAGGAATATGTTTCACTCCATAGTTCGATAATGCGGAAAGAACATCTTGAGTGACTGATTTTTCAACATCATTGTAAACTACATAATTATTTGTTTTCTCGTCCCTTACCTGAACGATATCTGTAAAAGCGAAAATAGAAGATAAAATGGCGTCCCTTTTGGGATTGTTGACAGTTTTAATCAATCTTTCTGGTTTCGTTTTCGACGCAGTTATCAGGAAATCAATATTATGGTCAAATCCGGTTTTACCCGTGATTTTAATGTCTTTTGAGAAATAAATTTCGTTGCTTTTTAAATAAAGTTCAACATCTTCTTTAAAGAGAGAGTAAACCATCTCCTGTGACAAGGTGTACATGTCATTTACTGCAAGTATTGCCTGTAACAAATGATGTTTCTTTTGTCCGATATTGTTTATTGACGCTTCAACATAGAGTGCATTGTTGGTGTCAGTTTTAACACCAAAACCGTTCAAAACAGTTCTGAATATCTTTTCTCTTTTTGGCGTATTAATCTCAAGTCCTGACATTTTCAGGTCATTGATAGTATATCCATCATCTGTAAGTTGATAATTACTTCCGTTTTTTACAATATAAATATTCAAGTGGTCATTGTGCCTGTCAAGAAATGGAGATGATACCAAGCAAGATTGACCCTCCTCAATAGTTTTTACCACTGTATTATCTCTAATCCAGCGAATGTATTCATCAATAATTTTGTTACATTCCAGCATATATTAAAACATCGTTGTTTGAATGGAAGGGATACTTTTTACGTTACAATATCTAAGAAATTTTACCAACACGGTTTCCATATCATCACTTTCCTCAATACCAATATCGGAAGCCGGGTAGGCAAATTTATCGTCAAACCCTTCCTTGTAAATATGAACGTGAGGGCCATCAAAATTTTCTCCGTCAGGATTGGCATGCCTGCCTTTTGCATCATATCTTAATAAAATAATTATTTGCCTGTATCTCTTATTATATGTGTATTTTAACAATTCAAAACTACCCCGGTAAAAATCCAGAATGAATGTGTCTTTTGTTTTAACGGCATTTATG
>QYQJ01000066.1 GCA_007280875.1 Bacteroidota bacterium | reverse complement strand
TTCGCTTTTTGTCATTCTGAGCGAAGCGAAGAATCCCCAAATAATGGCTTCATGCTAATCCCCTTCAACAAACCCTACCTCCCCCTCTCCTCGATCCGGTACATGATCCAGGCAGCCCTTTCCGGGACCATTGCCGGGGATGGAAAGTATACGGCGTTGTGCCACCGGTTTTTTGAAGAGCAATTTGGCTTCCGGAAGGTATTGCTGACCACCTCCTGTACCGATGCCCTTGAGATGGCTGCCATCCTCACCGATATCCGGCCCGGGGACGAGGTGATTCTCCCCTCCTTTACCTTTATGTCCACCGCCAACGCCTTTCTGCTGCGGGGAGCCAGGCTGGTCTTCTGCGACACCCTGGCCGATGTGCCCAACATCGATCCTGACGGCATTGAGGCGCTCATAACTCCCCGGACACGCGTGCTTGTGGTGGTACATTACAGCGGGCTGGCCTGTGAAATGGACCGCATCATGGCGATTGCCTCGAAGCACAATCTGCTGGTAGTGGAAGATGCCGCCCATGCCATGGAGGCCTACTACAAAGATGAGCCACTCGGCTCCATCGGGCATCTGGGAGCGTTCTCGTTTCATGAGACAAAAAATATCATTGCCGGCGAAGGAGGGATGCTGGCCATAAACCACGAACCCTTCCTGGAGCGTGCGGAGATCATCTGGGAAAAGGGAACCGATCGGGCTGCATTTCACCGGGGGGAGGTAGAAGCATACACCTGGCTCGACATCGGCTCCTCCTTTCTCCCTTCGGATGGCATGGCAGCCTTCCTTTATGCCCAGATCAAACGGTTCCGGAAGATCCAGCGGCAGCGCAAATGGATCTGGTGGGAGTATCATGAACGGCTCGCCTTCCTGGAGGAGCAGGGGTGTCTCTGCCGTCCCGTCATCCCGCGCGATGCCACGGTGAACGGAAACATGTTCTACATCACCCTCTCCGACCGGCTGCAACGCGACACCCTGCTCGATCACCTGAACCTGAACGGCATCCAGGCGGTGTTTCACTACTTCCCCCTGCACGCCAGCCCGTATTTCAAAGAAAAGCACGACGGCCGGGAACTCCCCAACACACGACGCTTCTCCGACACCCTCCTCCGGCTGCCCTTTTACTACAGCATGGGGAAACGGGAGATAGCGTATATAGTGGAGAAGATAAGGGAGTTTTTCACTTCCACACCGGCAGCCTCCCCGGTGGAACCGGAGCCCCCAGCTTTTCGGCCGCGGTTTCCAGAGCCGGTAGCTCAACCTCGCCGATCTCTTTGATCCGGTTGTAGACAGGCGGAAACTCCTCCTCCAGGATCGCATAAGCCTCTTTCTGGGTACCGGTCGGATCGCCGGTCGTGGACCAGGAGATCCAGGTCAGCTTGCCCAGGCGGTCGTTCAGGGGAACCGGAGCAGGAGGATTCTCCTCGTCGCTCGGCTTGTTGGTGCGGCGGTTGAATTGCACGTTTAGAATTTCGTCCAGTTCCAGTTGCAACGCCCGCCCCCGGACGA
Organism: Bacteroidota bacterium; assembly: GCA_007280875.1. Classification (GTDB taxonomy): domain Bacteria; phylum Bacteroidota; class Bacteroidia; order Bacteroidales; family FEN-979; genus QYOJ01. The sequence continues at coordinate 17,755 of QYQJ01000066.1, read as the reverse complement.
TCAGATTTTCCGGGGCGCCCGGCGTATTTTGCAACGCATGGAGAAGATCCGTGGTACGCTTCTGCAACTCCTCGGCATACGATTCAGTGCCCCGCATCACCCGGGAGAGCTCTGCCACCTGGTTATGAAAAGCTACCATCGCAGCCCGGTCCGCAGCCGGGAGGGTGGTGTTGGCCAGCGGGATAACGGTGAACGCTACCGGACCCGCCAGTTCACGGGTCTCGCCCGAAGCCGTTAGGGATAGTGAAACGGAATAAGTGCCCGGCATAGCCAGCACTCCGCTGCCGTTCTCTTTCGTGGGATCGAAATTCTCATCGCCACGCACCGGACGGGTCGACTGGTACCGAAGATCCCAGTTTTCACGGTTGATCCCTTTTTTGGCCGGTTTCCGGATCACCCGAACCGGTGTCCCCGCTGCATCCGTGATGGTGAAAGTCAGGTAGGGAGCCAGCTCGTTTTTCTCTTCCCGTAATCCGGCTTCGGTCGGCTGGGGAATGGGCTCACCCTTCTCAAACAGCTTCTTCTCAGCCTCTTTCCGGAGTTCCTTTTTCGTTTTCGGGACCTCTTTGATGTAAAAGGTAAAGATCGCTCCGAAATCGGGATTCTTCGCAACATAAACCAGGGCGCCCTGTCCGTATTTCACATCCGTGGGAAGATAGAGCAGTGCATCTTTCACGGGGAAGATGAATCCGTCCCGGTCCAGGAGTTCCTTGTTCAGCATCCGGAGCGGGGAGTAGTCATCCAGGATGTAGAAACCCCGTCCGAAAGTGGCCAGCACCAGGTCGTTCTCCCGTTGCTGAATGGCGATATCCTTCACGGAGATGTCCGGGATCCCCGATTTCAGGCGGATCCAGTTCTGACCTCCGTCAACCGTGAAGAAACAGCCGAATTCAGTCCCCGCAAACAACAGGTTCGGATCCTGGAAATCCTCCTGGATCGAATGAACGGTATGGTTTTCAGGCAGATTCCCTGCGATGGAGACCCAGGTCCGGCCTTTGTCCGCGCTCTTGAGCAGGTAGGGTTTGAAATCGTCCCGCAGGATGTTGTCGAATGAGACATAAACGACGTTTTCATCAAATTTCGAAGCCAGGATATCACTCACATAGGTGTGCTCCGGGATCCCCGGGAAGGCATCCACCTTCCGCCAGTTCCGGCCGGCATCTTCGGTTACCTGGATCAATCCGTCGTCGGTCCCCGCATAGAGCAGGTTCTCCTTTACGGGTGATTCATCCAGGGCCACGATCTCCCCGTAGAGGGAGGTTGAGACGTCCTTGCCTACCGCATCGATACTCCAGAATTTTCCCATGACAGGCCAGGTGTTCCGGTCGATCTGGGCGGTGAGGTCGTCGCTGATTACCTGCCAGCTGTTTCCCCGGTCGTCGCTGCGGAACACCTTGTTGGCCGCACAATATAACCGTGTAGGGGAGTGCGGACTGATGATCAGCGGGGTGTCCCAGTTCCACCTGTAGGTATCTTCCCCTTTCCGGGGTTCGGGCCGGATGTCAATCGTCTCCTGGCTTTTCCGGTCGTAGCGGACCATGCCGCCATATTGTGATTCAGCGTAAACAATGTGGGGATCCACCGGGTCGATCTGCGACCAGAATCCATCCCCCCCGTTGGTCACAAACCACTCTTCTGAAAGCACACCGGCCCCGTTGACATTCCGCGAAGGTCCGCCCATACTGCTGTTATCCTGCGTACCGCCATAGACATAATAAAAGGGCTCGGAATTGTCGACCTGGACCCGGTAAAACTGCGTAACCGGCAGGTTCGACTTGAAGAGGAACTCCTTTCCCCCGTCGAAGGTCTCATAGATCCCGCCATCGCCGCCGATCAGAAAATGGTCGGTAGTACGGGGATCGATCCACAGGGCGTGATCGTCCACATGGCGCTTGTTGTTCCCCACCCGGCGCCATGTTTTTCCCCCGTCTTCGGAAACCTGGGAAATGGTCTCCACCGAGTAGACTTTGTCCACCTCTTTCGGATCGCAGTAGATTTCATTGTAATACTGTCCCTGGGCGGTGTGATCGCTCATTTTGCTCCAGGAGGCTCCACGGTTGGTGCTGCGGAAAAATCCCCCGGCATCGCCTGCCGCTTCGATGATGGCATACAACACATCCGGATCGGCTGGCGAAAGGGCCAGACCGATGCCTCCTTTGTCGTCCGAAGGGATGCCGCTGGTTAGTTTATCCCAGTGCTCTCCGCTGTCGGTCGATTTATACATGGCTGTTTCCGGGCCACCCCCGATCTTGGTGAAGACATGCCGGCGGCGTTGTTCGGAGGTTGAATAGAGTACATCGGGATTCCGCGGATCCAGGAGTACGTTGTTCACGCCGGTGTTTTCGCTGATCTCCAGCACCCGTTTCCAGGTTTTTCCCCCATCCATGGTTTTGTACAGTCCGCGATCACCTCCCGGTCCCCAGACCGAACCCTCCGCAGCAACATAAACCACGTTGGAATTACGCGGATCGATGGCGATCGCACCGATCTGCCTCGATTCTTTCAAACCCATATTTTCCCAGCTCGCTCCTCCGTCAACGGTTTTATATACGCCATTCCCATACCCCAGTGCCCGCTGGTGGTTGTTCTCCCCGGTGCCTGCCCACACCACACTGGTGTTGGTGGGATCGATGGTCACACAGCCGATGGCATAGGCCCCGTAATTATCAAAAACCGGTTCAAAGGTGGTGCCGTTATTCACCGTTTTCCAGATGTGGCCGGAAGCTACCGCAACGTACCATTCGCTGGAATTATCCGGATTCACGGCAAAATCGGCAATCCGGCCGGAAGTAAAGGCCGGACCGATGCTGCGCCATTTCAGGCCGCTCACCAGACGGGAGTTCATCACCGAGTCCTCTTTCGGCTCTTTTTTCTCCGTTTTCTCTTTTTTCTTCTCCTTCTCTTTCTCCTGGGAGTAGGCAGAGGAAGTCAATCCGATCAGGATGATTCCGATCAGGATAAGGAACAGGCTTTTTTTCATTTTTTGCTGATTTAATTATAGATTTTTGTGCTTTCAATTTCTTTTTTGCCACGGAAACACGGAAACACGGAAACACAAAATTTTCATTCGCATACGATTTTTTCCTTCAGCAAGCCGCAATAAATTGCGGCTCACATGCCATTTATGGCGGCTCCTGAGCTAAAAGCTTTCCAATCGCACTCTCTGATGCTTCTATTATCCCCCTCTCCGTAATGAATCCCGTTATATATTTCGCCGGGGTTACGTCAAAAGCCGGGTTCAGTGCGTGCGATCCGGGCGAAGCCACCCGGATCCGGCGCAGTACCCCTGCTTCATCCGGGCCCTCCTGAAAGAGCACCTCCTCTTCGCTTCGTTCTTCGATCTCGATCTCTTCCCCCGAAGCACAGGCCAGGTCGAATGTGGAAGTGGGAGCGGCAATATAAAACGGGATGCCATACTCCCGGGCCACGATGGCCTTCTCCAGGGTGCCGATCTTGTTGGCTGTATCCCCGTTGGCAGCGATCCGGTCGGCTCCCGTGAGTACCAGGTCCACCTTCCCCTGCGCCATCAGCGAGGCGCCGGCATGATCGGGGATGATCACATGGGGGATCCCCTCCTGGAAGAGCTCCCAGGCGGTGAGGCGCGCCCCCTGGCTCCGTGGCCGGGTTTCACCGGCGTAGACAAACACCTTTTTTCCGGCCTGATGGGCTCTGTATATGGGGGAGAGGGCAGTGCCAAAATCGACAAAAGCCAGCCATCCGGCATTGCAGTGGGTGAGGATGCGGCATCCGTCAGCGATCAGGCTGTTGCCATACTCTCCAATCTGTTGGGAGTCGGCTGCATCCCGGTCGGCCACCCGGAAGGCAGCCTTCACCGCCTCCTCCGGGGAACGGCCCCCGGCTTCGGCTACCTGTTCCGCAGCATAAAAGAGATTGCGCGCGGTGGGACGGGTGGACTCGATTTCGCGACGGGCTATCCGGATCAGATCCGGACTGGCCGTCCTGACTGATTCCATGCAGGCCACGGCCATGGCAAAGCCGGCCATCGCGCCGATCGCACCGGCACCCCGGATCTGCATCTCCCGGATGGCAACACAGCATGCTTCATAAGAAGTGGCTTTGTTGATGATGAAATCAAAGGGTAACCGGTTCTGATCAATATAGAACACGGTATGGCCTTCCATCCATACAGTTCTGTAGTCCGTTCCGTTGACTCTCACAATATTTTAAATCCAAGACTAACCACCCAGACATTATTCTTTGAATTGATGGTGGCTGTTTCGATCGTTTTGATGAGGTTGTTCAGCCCGATCTGGTAGCGGACGTCGAGAGTCATAAAGAGGACATCCAGGCCGGCTCCCGCCTGGACGGCCCAGTTCACACTGTTGATATCGGCATTTTCAATAGGCTCCGTAACAATTCCTGAAATTTTAACTGATCTGTTAACCACAAAGGAAGCCATGGGGCCAGCTAGGATACGCAGGTTTACAACCTTGGCGTTGAGAAGCTTGAACCCAACCAACAGCGGGATGTCCAGTGATCCGATGTTGACCTTTTGTTCCCAGATGTCTTTGTTGCTCTTGAATTCACTGCCTTGGGTGGTATAGTACAATTCTGGCTGTACATAGAATCGTTTCCCGATCCGGACGAAAACCCCGATCTGGAACCCCGACTTGAAAGTCGATGATACCGTGTCGAGACTGGTAGAGAGTTTGGAGGCGTTGTAGCCGACCTTGGGACCGATGGTGAATTGGCCCAGAACGATGGCAGAGGTAAGGACCAGTGCAAACAAAAGGATAGATCGTTTCATGGCATGAAAGTTTTTAAGAAGACAAATTTATAAAAAAAAATGTCAGGAGATCAGGTCGAATCCCGTGTAGGGGACCAATACTTCAGGGATCCGGATCCCTCCGGGTGTCTGGTTGTTCTCGAGAAGGGCTGCCACGATACGGGGCAGCGCCAGGGCGCTGCCGTTCAGGGTATGGGCGGGCTGCATCTTACCGGCTTCGTCTCTGATCCGCAGTTTCATCCGGAGTGCCTGGAACGACTCGAAATTGGAGACCGAACTCACCTCCAGCCACCGTTTCTGGGCAGCTGCATAAACCTCCATGTCGTAGGTCATCGCGGAAGCAAAGCTGATGTCGGCTCCGCAGAGTTTCATGATCCGGAAAGGGAACCGGAGTTTCCGGAGCAGGCCGGCTACATACTCCCGCATCTCCTCCAGGACAGCATAGGAGTGGTCGGGCCGGGTGATCTGCACGATCTCGACCTTATCAAACTGATGAAGCCGGTTGAGTCCGCGTACCTCTTTGCCCCAGGACCCCGCCTCCCGCCTGAAACAGGCCGAATAGGCCACATGGCGGATCGGCAGATCCTGAGGATTGAGGATGACATCGCGATAAAGGTTGGTGACCGGCACCTCTGCCGTGGGGATCAGGTAGAGGTCATCTTCCGGGATGTGGTACATCTGACCGTCTTTATCCGGTAGCTGGCCGGTACCAAAACCGGATGCCGCGTTGACCAGGTAAGGGGGCTGAACCTCGGAGTAGCCTGCCTCCAGAGCCTGGTCGAGAAAATAGTTGACCAGGGCACGCTGCAAACGGGCTCCCTTGCCCAGATAAACCGGAAAACCGGCTCCCGTGACCCGTGTCCCCAGGGCAAAATCGATGATCCGGTACCGCTGGACCAGATCCCAGTGGGGGAGGGCAGTGCCGGGCAGGCCGGGAATGAGTCCCTCTTCGTGCACCAGTTTATTGTCTGCTGCGGTGGTGCCGGGCGGCACCGAGGAATGAGGCAGATTAGGCAGCTGCACCAGTAGCGTATCCAGCTCCCGACGGGCCTGTTCCATCGCGGCTTCGGCTTCCCGGGAACGGGCTTTCAGGTCGCCGGTCTGCTCCTTTAACCGGCTTGCCTCCTCCGTTTTTCCACTCTGGAACAGCGCTCCGATCTCCTTTGCCAGGGCTTTGCTCCGGGCGTTCAGTTCGTCGGCCTGCTGCTGGGACTCTCTCCGCAGATCATCGAGCCGGATGATCTGATCAAGGAGTTCAGCTGCATCCACATGCTTGATCTTCAGCCGGTCGATCACCTCCTGCCGCCGCTCACGGATTACCTGCAATGCTAACATAATACATTGGTTTTGCAGGACAAAAGTAATGATTATTACGGAAAAAATGTGCCGACAGCTTCCGGATCAACCTGGGGACGCGGAAAACAAAAAGGGCTGTCACTGGTAATAAGACAGCCCCGAAAGGTACGATCAACAGGGTGCTAGTTGGCTGATTCTTCCGACGGAAGTACCGATACATACGACCGGTTAGCCTGCTTCTTCCTGAACTCCACCACGCCGTCAACCAGCGCGAAGAGGGTATGGTCCTTGCCGATGCCGACATTCACACCCGGGTTGTGCACCGTGCCGCGCTGGCGGACGATGATGTTGCCTGCTTTGGCAAACTGACCGCCAAAGATCTTTACACCCAGCCGTTTGCTGTGGGATTCGCGACCGTTACTTGAACTTCCTGCTCCTTTTTTATGTGCCATGATTCAATCGATTTAGGATTCGGATTTCGGCTCTTCCTCTTTGGCCTTCTTCGGTTTGGAAACCGATTTCAATGCAATGTTCTCAATCTGAATTTTCGTGAAATCCTGGCGATGACCGGTACTCTTCTGATACCCCTTTCTCCGCTTTTTGTGAAATACAATCACCTTGTCTCCCCGTACATGTTCCAGCACCCTGGCCGCGATCCGGGTCCCCTCCACAAAGGGCTTCCCGACGCGTACCTGACCACCGTCGTCAACGAGCAGGACTTCATTGAACTCGATCTTCTTTCCGGGTTCCTTATCCAGACGGTGAACAACGATTTCTTCGTCTTTCCGTACCTTGAACTGCTGCCCGGCTATTTCAACTATTGCATACATACTTTGTCAGATTGAGATTCAATTTTGGGAGTGCAAAGATAGGAAAATTTTTATTCACCCAAATGAAACCTGCAAAAAAAGGAGCTTTTTTAGTACTTTTGCAGGTAGTACTTCAACGAACCATCTACCCACTTACCCTGCATGATGAAACCCGGTTCGATCAGTTGGCTGGCGCTCCTGCTGTTTTTTCTCCTGGGGCAGAGGGTCGGTCCTTACGCCCAGCGACCGGCACCTCCCTTGTCGCCAACCATGCTTTCCGGTACGATTACCAACGCACTGACCGGGGTCCCCATCGTCGGGGCCAGGATTACCGTGAACAGCCAGACCGTACGGTCTGTAACGGGCGGATCCTATTCCATGCAAATCAATCCGGTTGGCACCTATCCCGTGCAGGCGCAGAAACCCGGGTTTGACACCTATACCTCCGCACCCATCACCTTTCAGGTGGGGGTACCGGTCACCCTGAATATTGCCTTATGGGAGAATCTCAATCCCCCGGCAGCGGTCACATCCGTGCTCGACACGGCATTGCAGACCGTACACATCAACTGGGAACTTCCGAACGGCAATTACGAATTGCTTTACGATGATGGCATCCAGGATGATTTTACCGTATGGGCGGCACAAGGGAATATGAACGCCGTAAGGTTTACCCCGGTGGCACAACCGGTTCAGGTGACGGGCGGGTCGATTCATATCGGGACCCAGCTTAATTACCCGGCCGGCAGCAACCCCTTCACCCCGTTCCAGGTAGCGGTTTACGATGCGGGCGGACCCCAGGGAATGCCCGGGAACAAACTGGCCGGGCCATTCGATGTGCTGCCCTCCACGTTCGGCTGGAATGATTTTACCTTCCCGGCCCCGGTGAACCTTCCCCCGGGGAGCTTTTACCTGGTCATGATCCAGGGAGGGAATGCCCCGAATGCAGCAGGACTGGCTATTGATAACACGGCTACCCAGCTCCGGAGCGTTTCCCGGTATGTGACCGGAAGCCTGCCCTGGATGCCGGCCAACGGGAATTTTATGATGCGGACTACGCTCCATGGACCGGGAGGCCCCGTGAATGCCGACAACTTTTCCGATAACGTAATTCAGTACCAGGTCTGGAGGCTGCGGCAGGGAGAGGAGCAGAATCCTTTGATATGGACCGATCTGGGGTTGACCCCCGATCTCTTCCTGAACGATCCATGCTGGTTCAATCTCCCCTGCGGCCCTTACCGGTGGGCAGTAAAGGCCCAGTATGCAGGAAACCGGTGGTCGCCTGCCAAATTCTCAAATGTTCTGGGAAAGTGCTGGACGGTGAATGTATCCGTCGATCTGGAACTGACCTGTGAAGAGGCTGATAAAAAAGGTGCATTCATCCGCCTGAAGAACCTGGTCTATCCCGATACGGTATATACCGTTACCATGGATACCAGCGGGTTTTACACCTTTTTTCGGGTCTGGAGAGGTTCGTATGAGCTATCCGTGAAAAAATTCGGCTACCAGGACTATTCGAAAACGATCTCATTGACATCGGATACCACCATCTCCGTGGTGCTCCTCCAGAAGCGCCCCCCCCCTGCAAACCTCCAGGTAGATTCCAAATCCCTGGTGGCACAATGGGAGGAGCCTGTCTTCCGGCAAACACTCTTCCTCGAACAGTGGAACAGTGGCTCCTTCCAAACCCAGGGATGGAGTGTGGCAGGCGGGACCAACTGGATTGTCTCCAGTGTCGTCGGAAATCCCGCCCCCTCTGCCATGTTCTCCTGGTCGCCCCAGGCGTTGAATTATGAACAAACGCTGACAAGCAAGCCCATCTCCGGCGTATATTCCCCCGTTCTGGCCTGTTCCTATGATATTCTGCTGGACAATTTCGGTACCACCACCCTGAACCAAATGGCGGTGGAGATCTGGGACGGATCCTCCTGGACCCTGTTGAAAAACTACTCCAATGCCAGTGGAAGTATTCAATGGACCACGGATCAGCTGGATATTTCAGCGTATACCGATATGGACTTCAATATCAGATTCAGGGCTTACGGAGAAGATACCTACGATATCAACGGATGGAATATTGATAACATTTCCATTTCAGCTTCCGAAACTGAAGCAGGATTGGCTGACTGCATCCTGGCATACAATTTTTACCTCGATGATGTGCTGGTGGGCGTCACTACGGATGTGAGCTACGAAATTCCCGGAAACCAGGTCCAGTATGGACAGAGTTACGAAGCCTGTGTCCTGGCAGTTTACGGCAGCGGATATTCAACCCGGTGCTGTACTCCGTTTACGTCGGAGTTTCTCTATCCGCCAAGGAAACTGACAGCCACTCCGGTCGAAAACGCAGTGTACCTGGAATGGCTTAAACCCATGATGCCCGATTCCCTGGTCCCTCCCGGCCTGCTGGGGTATGCGATCTACCGGAATTCAGCTTTGATAAAGACCATTGACGATCCGGATATCCTGAGTCAGTATGATTTTGAACTCGAGCCGGGGACCTATCAGTACGAGGTCTCAGCCAGGTACGATCTGACAGCGTATGGATATCCGGGGCAGTTTGACGAATCGGTGAGAGCCGGACCTGTTATGGTAATAGTATATTACGGACGTGAGCTGCCGTTTTCAGAATCCTGGGATCATGCATCATTTTCTTACAACGAGTGGCGGTTTTCACCCGGACAGGGGAACTGGATCATCGATGCGCTGGAAGGGAACCCTGAACCTTCGGCCAGATTTACCTGGGAACCGATCCGGGTCAATTACTCCTACAGTCTGGAGAGCCCGGTACTGGATGCCACCCCGTTCGGATGTGCCGCTATCTGGCTTGATTTTGATCTGAAACTGGAGGACCGGCACCAGACCGGACAGGAGAAATTGTGCGTGGAGATTTTCTATAATAACATATGGCATAGGATCACGGAGTACCTCAACGGGGGCTCGATGGACTGGCAGTCTAAAAAAATAGAGATCTCTGCCGTTGCCGAACAGGCTTTCCGGATTCGTTTCCGGGCCACCGGATCGAACTCTTCCGATATTTTCGGCTGGTTGGTGGATAATATCCACCTATACCCTGTTTGCTATCCTGCTCAGAATCTGGAGGGAGAGGCAATCGGCTACGACGTTTTGCTCAGGTGGAGTCCACCCGACTGTGAAGGCTCCGGCAACCAGTTGAATGAAGGATTCGAAGAAGCTTCCTTTCCGCCCCCGGGGTGGGATCAGGTCATCTTCAATACAGCCTTCACCTGGTCCCATATGGCATCAAATTCGTCCCTCGGAGTCCATTCCGGCAATTATTCCGCCGGCATTCTGTGGGATTACCAGCGCCAGGACGAGTGGCTCATCGCGCGGGATATAGCAGTTACAGGGAACATCACCTTCTGGAGCTATGCCTTCCAGGGTTCCACCCACAACGACCATTACTACGTCAAGATCTCCCCGGATGGGGGGACGACATGGGATATAGTCCTGGATATGAGCGCTCTGCCGCCATACCAGAGTGGGAACGGATACAATCAATGGCAAACACCCTACGAAGTGAACATGACTCTCTACCTGGGCCAAACGGTAGATATTGCCTGGCAGGCGGTAGACGGGGATGGGCAGGGTTTGTGGTACTCCTGGGCCATCGATGACTGTTCAATGATTACAGATGCAATGGATTTGCCGATGTACGAACTATTCCGCAGCAGCGGCACGACAGATGATTTCATACAGATCTATCCGGATCCGCTGACCGATACCTCCTGCCTGGATCCCGGCCTCCCACCGGGACTCTTCTATTATTACGTGCTGGCAGTATTTCCGGCATGCACCGGGTCGATGCCTTCCGATACCATCTCCGTGGATGTGATCACTTCGGTTAAAACTCCTGATGCCGCATACCTGAACATCTTCCCGAACCCGGCAACCGACCGGGTAACCGTGACAGCGAACACACTCATCACCCGCCTCAGCGTGGTGGATATGGCCGGCAGACCCCTCATCGATCATCCGGATCTCGGGAGGTACGAAGTTCAGCTCTCCGTGGCAGATCTTCCGCCCGGACTCTATCTGATGAAAATCTATACCTCCACGAATGTCACTACCCGGTTGCTGTCAATAAGCCGCTAGAACGCAAAAAAACCCGCCGGGAGAGCGGGTCCATAGAACGAGGCGCCTTTACTTCTTTTTTCGATAGTGAACTTCGAACTCCCCATTGTTCAGTTTTCTGTCCATGATCAGCGTGTTCTGGTTGTTGCCCGCAAATTTGAACTGAATGACTTTTTGAGTCTCTTTCAAGGTGATGTCGAGGGTATTGGAAGCCTGATTCACTTCCCATGTGCCAGGGCTACTACTCGTTTCTGAGATAAGAGTGGCGGTTTTATTCCCTTTGAGCTTAATGGTTGTAATCGCCTCCGGATCGTAGGTTATCAACTCCTGAACACCCGATCCCCTGGAAACGTCTATTGGTTTCTCCATCACCACTGAGGTCAGGTCAACCGTTTGCTGTGACTCCCCGGAAGGACTGATTTTTGCACAGGTCCAAACCCCGACAACGGGGTCTTTACTCGCAGTACACGAAAAAAGAAAAAAGGCGAGCAATGACAACAAAATAGTGATTTTCATTCTTTTCATATTTAAGTAAGAGGGTTTAGAGAAAAAAAATCCTGATCGATTTGCAAAGATAGTATTAATCGGTCATCTCTGCCAAAATAAAAAAATATCAAAATCGAGGAAAAAATTTGTTTTTTATGAATGATAATGTATTATATTTGCTGAATTAATCTCTATATATAATCAATTGTATAATTGATCCCCATATTATTTTCAATCATTTAGTTATAACCTAAACAAACACATTATGAAAACACTTACCAGATTGCTAACAAGATCGATGCTGCTGCTGGCACTATCGATGTTGTTATTTGCAAAGGTGGGATGGTCGGAAGTCTGGGTTCAAGTTGGAACCGGAACTACGTTTGCCGGTCACCCATTCAACTCTTATTATGCTGATAACCGAGATCAGGTCATCTATCTTAAAAGTGAACTAAGCCCGACCTTATCTGCTGGTCCCATCACAAAAATAGCCTTTAACTTTTACGCGAGTATCGCGGGCTATTATATGAACAATTTTAACATTAGAATGGGGCATACGACCAAAACCACATATACATCTCCTTACTCCTGGGATGCGCCTATGACTACGGTTTACTCGATTCCTCAGTTTACATGGCCGGGGGGAGGGTGGTACACCTTTGTGCTGCAAACTCCTTTTATGTGGGATGGCACCTCCAACCTCGTTATTGAGGTTTGTCATGACAATTCCGATGGAGATTATGGCAACTATAATTATGTAGAGTCAACGTATACCTACCCTACATATTATAATCAGTATGCTTTGACTGATTATGGAGCCGGTTGTTCCTTAAATCCTCCAACCTCCATTTATTCCTACAGGGCTAATGCTCGTATTTATCAACCCTCCACAGGAACCCTGAATGGAACTGTGACCAGTTCGTATAGTGGCGCTCCCATTGCGGGTGCAACAGTTTCAGGAAATGGGTTCTTAAAAACCACCAATGCTGCCGGTTTTTATACCGGGTCGTTCTGGGAAGGGACATGGAATATGACAGCCGCTGCCCCTCCGACCTATTTGCCTCAAACCAAAACGGTTACGATACCACCAAATGGAACAGCTACCCTCAATTTCGCTCTTGCACCCAATCCCGGAACGCTTGCCGGAATTGTTACCAATGCGGCCAACGGCAATCCGGTTGTAGGTGCGCGCGTCGTATGCAACAGTAACGTCACGTATTCAGTTATCGGAGGAGCTTATTCGTTAGGTGTTTTCCCTGTCGGAACCTTCCCGGCAACGTTTGGGAAAGCCGGCTTTAATGACACGACTACCGCTCCGATTACGCTGACCGGAGGTGTGACCACCCCGCTGAATATGGCATTGAAGGAAACCTGCAACAAACCGGGGACTCCTTTCACAGCCACCCTGAATACCGGAGCTACCGCTGTCAACCTCGCCTGGAACATTCCGAGCGGATTGTACGAGCTGATCTATGATGATGGTATTCCTGAAATGTCTACCGTTTGGGGCGATCAGGGGAACATGAATGCGGTCAGATTTACCGGTTTGAATTATCCGATCGGTATCATTGCAGGGAAAGTGCATATCGGGAATGCAGCCGACTATCCTCCCGGCACAGATCCTACCACCCTTGCTCCTTTCCAGATTCAGATGTACGATGCAACCGGAACGGGCGGATCGCCGGGTGCGCCATTGGGTGACCCTGTGGATGTTCAACCGGCCAATTTCGGATGGAACCTGTTTACACTGCCGGGCATGAATTTAACCGCGGGTAGTTTCTACCTCGTGATGATCCAGGGCGGTGTTCCTCCTGCTGCTGCACGCCTTGCCGTTGATACGACCGCAAGCCAGCTGCGGAGCTGGTCCCGCTATGTTTCGGGCAGTGGTCCGTGGTTGCCCGCTCAGGGGAACTTCCTGATGCGCGCTACGGTAATTGGTAGCGGCGGTCCGTTGGATGCCGTTGCCGGCGTGTTGAATTACGATCTGTACCGGCTCCTGCAGGGACAGGAAGGTCAGGATCCTGCAACATGGACCCACATTTCCTCTCCTACAGGATTGACGGGTATCGATAACTCATGGCCCTCCCTGGGTGATGGCGCTTACAGATGGGGCGTCAGGGCAAAATATACCGGCAACCGCTGGTCAGCCTTTACCTTCTCCAATGCACTGGGTAAAAACTGGACTGCACCTGTTACGGTGAACGTGAACCTTACCTGCCCGGCCAACCCGATTGCGGGTACCATTGTAACGCTGCATAACGTGAATTTCGATTCAACCTATTCGGCCACGTTAACGACAAGTAACACAGTTAGTTTCCCGACAGTATGGAAAGGCAACTACAACTTATCGGTTTCAAGGTTTAACTATACCCCTTACAACCTTGCCACTACCATCATGGGACCCATGACGTACGATGTGAATCTGCTCCAGATCCCGGTATCACCAACCGGAATGCAGGTGGATGAAAAGACGCTCCTGGCCACATGGAATCCACCATCAGTCGGAGGCAATGTGTTTGAAGAGGATTGGTCGAGCGGCTCTTTTGCAACCCAAAACTGGGACGCCGAAACCAACTGGGAAGTCTATCTTTACTTCGGGAATCCGTCCCCTGCAGCATGGTTTTACTGGTATCCGGAACAACTCAATTATGAATTCAACCTGACCTCAGATAACATCACTCCTTCAGCGCTCTTACCGGGAGCCCATAACATTCAGGTTGGTTGGGATATCTACCTGTCCAATTTCCTGGGGGCCGGGCAGGAGCATCTGACGGCTGAAATCTGGAATGGAACAGCCTGGGAAACCCTGAAAGATTATGCGAATACAGCAGATATAATCTGGGTATCCGATGTGGTTCCACTGGCAAGTTCATACGACAACAAAACGTTCAAAATCCGTTTCCGTTCATGGGGAGGAGATTCGTTCTGGATCAATTATTATGTGGTGGACAACATCTTCGTTGCTGCCGAAGGAGAGGATTTAACTCCTTGTATCCTTGCCTATAACATCTACCTGAAGAATCTGGCAACCGGTACTGAAATCGTTAGCGGTCAATCAACCGATACCAATTTCACCATTCCTTATACTCAGGTAGAATATGGTACCAATTACAGAGCCTGTGTGACAGCCATATACGGGAGTGGATATTCCCAGCGCAGCTGCGATGATTTCAACGCCAGGTTCCTGTGCCCGCCGTCAAATCTTACCGGGACTCCGATTGAAAGTACCGCATACCTGACCTGGGAAAAACCGAGTTGTACGGGTGGTTGTACGGTCCAGTATCTCATGTATGATAACGGGATCGCAATCAACGGGTTATCCATCTATGCAGGAAACCAAATTAAATTGGGCAACTATTTCCCGCTGGATCCTGCAGCAAGTGGAATCATCCAGGGCATGGACATGTGGTTCACTTCCACAACCTCCTCTTCAGCTCAAGAGTGTATTGTTTACTTCTACGACGCTGGTTTCAACCTGATCGGCACGTCAGATCCATTTATAAACTATGGAACCACCTGGCCTACTGGTACCTGGGTGAATGTTCCGATCGCCGATCTTCCTTACAGCGGACCATTTTATGCAATGGTCGATTACTATGTCGCATCTGGTGTTTTCAAAAACTATTTTGGTTTTGAAACTAGCACGCCACAGGTTCTCCCTTACGGCCTGGCATATGTCCAGGCTAGTGGAGTTTTTTACACGCTATATAATTATTATGGATATGGACCTCCTGCGACATGGCTGCAACGTGCAACGGTGTGTGCGTATGGCAAGGATGGTCCTGAGGTGATCACACTGGATCCCGCTCAGGTACAGATACCGGTTACCCAAAGTGTAACATCAATCCAGGGCAGTGCGGTGAATTGTGGCCCAAATCTGAGTGTTGCTACCGGAGAAGCTCCCGGTCAGATGAATGCTCCTGCTGCTGGTCCTGCACAACTGGGTTACAAAGTGTATCGTGATGGCGCAGAGATCGCCTATATTCCCGACAAAACGATCCTGGAGTATTACGATTACAACCTCAATCCGGGAACCTATGCCTATGAAGTAAGCGCCTGGTACGATGTGAATCCTATTCCTCCTTTTGAGGATGAATCCTATCATATCGGGCCGGTGGATGTGGTCATTAACTATGGCCGTCCATTGCCTTTCTTTGAGCCCTGGGATATGGGTACCTTTACATTCAACGACTGGGTTGGAAATAATAACGGACCCATCGGGCCAAACTGGACCGTGAATACCGGTTTTGGCAACCCCGCACCAAGTGCCGACTTCTCCTGGCTGCCTGCTACCACTGGCTATTCACAGATGCTTGCATCTCCGATACTCAGTGCGGCCGCTTACACCTGTGCCGACATTTACTTTGATTGTGACGTAAAACTTGTCGACCGCAATGCAACCGAAGAAGAATTTCTGGATCTTGAAGTCTTTAAAGATGGCGGCTGGGGTTCGAAACTGCAGTTGACCAATGCTGGTTCCTTCGACTGGACGCCTCAGCATGTCAAGCTTAGCGGTACATGTGGTAAAGCATTCAGGGTTGGTTTGCTCGCACACGGGGAGAACTCCGAGGACATTCTCCACTGGTATGTGGACAATATCCATGTATATGCTGTTTGCCGTCCACCGCAAACGCTGGTTAAATATGATATCCAGGATCAGGACGTGTATCTGAGCTGGAGTGGCCCGGATTGCAAACAAGGACCTCCCGCTACCTGGCTGACCTGGGATGATGGTACCAACGTGGATGCTATCGGATTAATTGCCGGCGGTTCCTTTGATCTTGCCGCCAAATGGGATCCTGATATGATTGCCGAACTGGCTGGTGGTTCAATCACCAAGGTCAGAATCTTCCCATACGATCCTGCTACTTTCATCTTCAGAGTATGGCAGGGCCCCGATGGTTCGAACCTCGTGTATGAGCAACCGTTCACACCTGCTATCGGTGACTGGTATGAAATTAATGTTACCAGCCCCGTTGCTCTTGATGTAGGTCAGGCATTGTGGGTCGGATATAATGTGACTCATAGTGCGGGTACTTATCCTGCCGGTGTTGGTCCGGGACCTTGTGCAATTGGTTACGGTTTCCTGGCGAACCTCGGAGCAGGATGGGAGGATCTCTCGGCCTATTTCGATTATAACTGGGATATTGAAGTGTTGGTTGAAACTGCCAAGGGCAGCGACAAACCGGCTGTTATCCTGACGAGCCAGCCAATTGTAAATGCAAGTGCTGAGCTGTCATCTGCCGGCCTGCATGACCCGATTGGTCAATCGTTCAACGAGACAGATGCTTCCTCACTGGAGGGATACAATGTATATCGCAGCGATGATAACCAGGTAACCTGGAATATGCTCAATACATCCATCGTTCCTGATACCACTTACGCTGATATGGGCGTTCCTTACGGAGAACATTTCTACTATGTGAGCGCAGTGTTCACAGAATGTGAATCCGAACCTTCAAACATCATTATGGTTGATGTCGTAACCGGGATTAATCAGCTGACCAACGGCTCAGTCCAGGTTTATCCGAATCCTGCTACGGAGATTGTGAGCGTGAAGAGTAACTTCACAATCACCAATATCGAAGTGATGAACTTCCTCGGCCAGACGGTTTACACCCAGCAAGGTGTGGATCTGAAAGCTACGAAGATCAATGTTTCGAATCTCCAGGCAGGCATCTACTTTGTGAAGGTAACTACCGTACAAGGTGTGCGCAGCGTGAAGATCATGGTGACACACTAATTCCTGACAGACGTGATTCGTCACGTGCTGATTCTAAAAAAGGGCCCGGTTTTCCGGGCCCTTTTTTTTACTTTTTTGTTCCAGGCTGGCAATTTCCCCGGATTTTTATCGTTATCAAAGCATCTAAAAAAAATGACATGAAGAATATTCGACTCACCCAGGGATTTGCCATTGTCCTGTTCCTTTTTTTGACCGCTTGTATGCCTGAACAATACACTACCTACATCGTGGGCAAGTGGCAACCTGTAAAGCTGAAAACACCGGATAATATGCAGGTTACAGTACCTGACCGAAGGGTACAACAGGTTTCTCCGGAAAACAGACAGGAGTTGGACCAGCTCAGGCAGGCTCTTGCCGAGCAGGGGAAAAAGGGAATGAGACTGGAAGAGTTACAGTCGCAGGTACGGAGAACCTTTAAGGAATGTGCGACAACGTATAGTTTTACTGCGGAAGGCACGGGGATCAGGGAAACTCCGGGTGGTGAATCGATGGAAGGAACCTGGCGGCTGAAAAACCGCGGGAAGCTGCTTCTGTTGACCAATGCGGATAGCGCACAGCCGTTTAAACTTCGAATAGATACGC
>QYQJ01000069.1 GCA_007280875.1 Bacteroidota bacterium | reverse complement strand
TTGTTCAGGTATTTTTCGAGATGAAGTTATTTTAGTTTTTGGAAACCAAAGGCCTTCCATATTTCCTTCAAACTGGAATTGCTTTAAACCTTTTTTATTGTTTAATTCCGCATAATAAGATCCACAATTATTACACTTTATCCTAGCAATTTCAGGTTCAATTGTAAGATTACTTTTCTTCCATGCAATATAAGATATGTGTGCCATTTCATTACAGGAATTGCATCGTATTTGATAGGTTGAATTGATTTTTTGACTGACATGTTTTTTCAAATCAATAAAAATACTATTAAGGCTTGAAAGATTTATCGGTTGAATTAATACCTCAGTCAAGAAAATTGCCATTGGATTTATATCATTGGCAATAACCTTTGCACCTTTAATAAGTGCCGCAAGTACTGGAGTCCCTCCACCACAGAATGGATCGACAAAAAGATCACCTTTCTTCACCGGTCTAAAAATATCAATAAGACCTTTTAAAGGTTTCCGACCCCAGAAACTATGTGATCTAGATATTAAATAAAAAAGCCTATCTAATTCATCCATATCAACTTACTTAATGTAAGCACTTTTAATTGCAAAGTTAACGAAAAATTGCACTTGTTATTAGCTATACTCTTTCATTGTCGAATCAATATGAGAGATGATTTGGTTATAATAGTGTGGAAACCAATTTGATTTACACATCCAATGATCTTAATATAATACTAAATAAAACCCCTGGAATCAACCTATATCTTTTTAACTTGAACATAGATATTATTCTTTACCTTTACCAAATATTTAACGACTATTATAAATGAATCTACAGAAACCCAAATTCAATAACTCACTATCAGTAATCTCTATCCTGAACTTGTCGGTTTTAGTATTCTTTTTACTAATTCTCATCGGGTACTTCTACCTGGAAACAATCCATGAAGAGACAAAATTTACCCCTCCTTCCCTCACCCCCAACGACTGGATGGCCATGCAACGGATCTATCCCTATGACCGGATCAATCCCCAGGCCTATCAGGATGCGCTAAACCAGGCACAACTCCTGATGGATAACGAGACAACCAGGGCCACTCCATGGGTTATGACCGGCCCCACCAACATCGGTGGACGGATCACCGACATTGAGGTCCCTGACGGAAACCTCCAGACAATCTATGTTGGCGCATCAACGGGCGGGATCCTTAAGACCACCAATGGGGGATTGTCCTGGACCAATCTGTTTCAGAATGTTCCGGTGATTTCCATCGGCGATATTGCCATCGATCCGAACAATTCCGATATTCTGTATGCAGGGACCGGAGAGGCCAACTCCTCAAGCTTCAGTTTCTGGGGCAACGGCATCTATAAATCCTACGATGCGGGATTGACCTGGCAACATCTTGGGCTGGACCAGTCGGCTTACATTGGCCGGGTGCTGGTAGATTATTCCAACTCCCAGCGGGTCTTTGTGGCCGCTTGCGGGTATCTCTTCTCATATAACGATGAGCGCGGTGTTTACCGGAGCAATGACGGCGGAACCACATGGGAACGCGTACTTTTTCTCACCGATTCCACAGCTGCCATCGACCTGGTTCAGCACCCGACCGATCCGGATATCCTGTACGCAACGATGTGGGAACGCACCCGGGGGTTGGAGTACCGTAATTCCTTCGGAACGACGTCGGGGATCTGGAAAGGCATGGACGGAGGAGACACCTGGCCCGAACTGACTTCCGGGTTGCCGCCCGGGAACAATGTGGGGCGGATTGGACTTACGATCAGTAAATCCAATCCCAACATCCTTTATGCATTCTACGATCTGGCGGATTTTGAGGTAGGGGTATTCAAAACACTTGATGGGGGAGCCTCCTGGACCCGCACCAACGATGGAGACCTGTGGGGGATGAACAGTAATTTCGGATGGTATTTCGGACAAATCCGGGTTGATCCGGTTGAACCCGACCGGGTATTTGTGATGGGTGTTCCCCTGTTTAAAAGTGAGAACGGAGGGATTTCGTGGAGCGATCAGACGGGAAACAATATTCACGTGGACCATCATGCCATGGTGATGGATGAAGCGACCGGAACGATTGTGGAAGGAAACGACGGCGGATTGTACAGGTCACAGAACTACGGACTCTCCTGGTCCAAGATCAATAACCTCCCTATAACCCAGTTCTATGCTATTGATGTGGATTACCTGTTACCGGACCGGATTTACGGAGGGACACAGGACAACAACACCATCCGAACCCTCACCGGTGCCGTGGATAACTGGGGAGCCATTCTGGGTGGAGACGGAATGTACACGCTGGTGGATTATACCAACTCCAATGTGATCTATGCCGAATCCCAATGGGGCTATCTGTATCGGTCCGACATTGGCGGAAACAATATGCAGTACATTGGAGCGGCCTGGGAAGGCGACCGGAAAAACTGGTCGGCACCCCTGGCTATGCATCCGGAGGATCCGGCGGTTCTGTACTTCGGAACTTACCGTATATGGAAGAGTTACAATAAAGGAAATGCGTGGACTCCCGTAAGCGGCGATCTGACCAAGGGTATCAATCAATACTTCCATAGCATCACAACCATCACTATTTCTTCGATCGATCCCTCCATCGTGCTGGTGGGGACAGGTGATGGAAAAGTTCATGTATCGGCAGATGACGGAAGTAGCTGGACTGATATCTCTGCCGGATTACCCGATCGCTGGGTGACTCGGGTTGCGCCGGACCCCTTTGATGCCCAGACGATCTATGCTTCCCTCTCGGGCTTTCGCTGGGATGAGCCCCTGCCGCATGTCTATAAATCGACCGACCTGGGACAGACCTGGACTTCAATCAGTGGAAATCTCCCCGAGTTTCCCGTCAACGACCTTGTCCTGGACCCGGATGTTCCTGATAAGCTGATTGCAGCCACCGATGCAGGTTTATACGGTACCATCGATGGTGGAACAACCTGGCAGTGGGTGTGGACTGATCTTCCGGCTGTTCCCACTTATGCCCTGAAAATTCACGCTCCAACCCGGAAACTGGTGGCAGGCACTTATGGCCTTTCCACCTATTCTGCTAATCTCGATGACCTGTTGACTGGAACAGAAACCCTCCCTCCCACTCAGAAAGTGAACCTGATTGTCGCTCCAAATCCGGTTACCGAAAACAGTTCCGTCAGCTTTTATCTTCAGGATACGGATGAGATCATTTTCTCGGTCGTAACGATGAGCGGACAATCCTTAGCAAACGGCCAATCCATCCAGTATAACTTCGAACATGGCCGCCATTCAGTTCCCCTGGGTTCACTTTTCACAGCAGGCTGGCCGGTTCCCGGAATCTACCTGGTAATCATGGAAGGAAGTAAAACAAAGGGGTCGGCTAAGGTGATCGTGACGGATTAAAAAATATTCACCTCCGGTTCCAACAGGATCCCGAACCGGGATAAAACCGATTGCCTGATCAGGGCTGCGAGGTCGAGAATCTCCTGTCCGGTAGCATTGCCATAGTTCACCAGCACCAGCGGCTGATCGGGATGGACTCCGGCATCGCCCGTTCGTTTCCCTTTCCAGTTACACTGTTCGATCAGCCAGGCGGCAGCCAGCTTAACGCCGTTAGGGTCAGGATAGCTGATAACCGAGGGGTATTGCTTCTTCAGCAGCTCGAACTGGTCGGACCGGATCACAGGATTCCGGAAAAAACTGCCTGCATTGCCGTTTACTGAGGGATCGGGGAGTTTGCTTCTCCGGATCCGGCACACCACCTCTCTCACATCATGTAGGGTCGGGGAAGAATTCCCCGCCTGATCCAGTTCTTTCCGGATGGATCCGTACTCCAGGTTCAGTTGCGGCTTTTTCGAGAGTTTAAGCGTCACATGAAGGATCAAATAGTGCCCCCTGAGTGTAGTCTTAAAAATACTCTCCCGGTATCCAAACCGGCACTCTTCTCGTTTGAATGTTCTGGGCTCTCCGGTTTCCAGATGAATGGCCTCCAGTTCCAGCAACACCTCTTTCAATTCCACCCCATACGCTCCGATGTTCTGAATTGGGGCTGCTCCCATACGGCCAGGTATCAGCGACAGGTTCTCGATGCCCCCCCAACCCTGTTCCACACAGTATTCCACTACCTCATCCCATTCCTCTCCGGCAGAGACACGGAGAATAACCGCCTCGCTGTCGTCATTTAAAACTGCAATCCCTTTGGTGTTGATCCGGATCACAGTCCCCGGGAAGTCATCGGTAAAAAGGATATTGCTGCCATCTCCAAGAATCAGTAATGGCCGTTGATCAGGTTTTAGCGATGATAATAGGGGGACGACTTCCTCTTCCCGGGTTATCTCGGCAAAATACCTGGCATTTACCTCAATACCAAAAGTGTTACAATCTTTAAGTGAGCGGTTTTCAATCAGGTTCATCAGGGTTCAAAAGTATGAAAGATAATAAAAAACGCAAAAAAGATAAAATATAAACTGGAATATGCACGAGTCTCATGTGATTAAATAATTAATTATCAGATGTATAAATTATATCATCATATCTTACAGGAGCGTGTACGACGGCTTGTTCAATTAGCCGATAGAAGAGCAACCCACGGCTTTTTGATGTTCGTCGATTATATCGGAAAGTATATTCATCAAGGTAGTATTTCATGTTTTCAACTCCGATATAGTTTTGATGATTACCGATTAACCATCTCTTTAGCAAAGAAGCAACTCTATGAACATGAGGAAGCAATTCTTCAGCCTCAGATTTCACCTTCATGATTTCAACTTGATGATCGTAACCTTTTAAATTTATGCCCTTATACCCACGCCAATCATCCGTAACAAGTTTTGACCCGGGGTCAACATTGCCACGAATAAAGGCAAATAAGCTCTTTTTTGTCGTATCAGGGATTACTTCCATTCTTACCCGACCGGTAGCCCTCCCTTTTACTTCTATGGCAATAGCTACTATCACTTTACCTTCTGCTCCACGTCCTCGTTTGCCTTTTTTCTTTCCACCCACATACGTTTCATCAACTTCCACAATACCTGAAAGTTTCCCACGACCAGGAACCACCATTAATCTGCGAAACTTATGAAGCCACAACCAAGCTGTACGATAACTTCCAAGACCCAATACTCGCTTCAATCCAACAGCACTTACTCCATTCTTCTGTGCGACAACCCACCATAGAGCTCTAAAGATTGTCGTCATAGGCAATTTTGCGTTGTGAAAAATTGTACCAGCAGTAAATGATAATTCGTATTTGCATTTTTTACAAAGAATTAATCCACGGGAATTATACCAATAATCAGAATGCTCACATTTCGGACAAATATACCCCTCAGGAAATCTAACCTGGTAGAGATATTCAAGACATTGTTCCTCTTTTGCGAACATTTTTTCAAATTCCAATTGATTTTCCGGGATTTTCATATCCCGCGAATTTACTAAGAAAATTCACATGAGACTCGTGCATACTCCAGTAAATATAATTCACGTTTACTTAATTTTATCATGTATATTTGCAATTGTGGTTTCATTTATCATGTATAAACGAAAACAAATATTTCAGGGATCGGGTTCGGAAAGTCTGTTTTTCTGGGGAGCCCGGCAAACCGGGAAGAGTACCTTATTGAAAGTTCTTTCCCCTGATGCCCCCTATTTTGATTTGCTCAAGGGGGATGTTTTTGAACGGTTCTCGCGTAACCCCTCCATATTCAGGGAAATGTTTGAAACGGCCGTAACCCGGGAACCGATAATACTGGATGAAGTTCAGCGGATACCGGCTCTGTTGAATGAAATTCACTGGTTGATCACTAACTGTAATCTACGGTTCATCATGAGCGGATCGAGTCCACGGAACATACTAAGGAATAAAGGGAACCTGCTGGGCGGACGTGCCCTAAGGTACGAGCTTTACCCGTTGGTCTTTCCCGAGATCCCCGGGTTTGATCTGCACTCAGGGCCCTCAACCATGGATTGTTACCCCGTCACTACATTTCATCGCAAAGTCCCAAATTGTTATCAGCCTATATTGGAAGTTATTTGAAAGATGAGATCATAACCGAAGCGAGGATCAGGAACATGGTCTCTTTTTCACGGTTTCTGGAGATGGCTGCATTTTCAGACGGGGAAATGGTGAACTACTCGAACATTGCAACCGACTGTGGCTTGAGTGGGAATACCGTGAAAGAGTATTTTCAGATCCTCGAAGAAACGCTGACGGGCCGGTTTTTACCGTCGTTTCAAAAGAAACCTAAAAGAAGGGTGATTCTGGCTCCGAAGTTTTATTTTTTTAATGTGGGCGTTGCCAACTTTCTTGTAAAAAGGGGACGTATTGAAACAGGCAGTGAGGCGTTCGGAAAAGCTTTTAAGCATTTTATCTATCAGGAGATATTTGCACACAGCAAGTACAGCGATATCAATTATCCGGTGTGTTACTGGCGTACGGCCTCACAACTGGAGGTCGATTTTCTCCTGGGTGATCATGAGGTTGCTGTTGAGGTAAAAGCCACCGATCTGGCTACGCCAAGGCATTATAAAGGATTAAAAAGCTTTGCGGAAGAGTATGAAGTCAAGAAAATAATCCTTGTCACCAACGATCCACATCCCCGGCATGTGCAAGATATCACTATATTGCCATGTAAAAATTTTCTGGAGCAGTTATGGGCCGGGGAATTGATTAACTAAATATACTTACTATTCACATACGATCTATTAATAGATGTCTTGTAAAAGGATCCGTGGTATTCCACATATATGCTTAATATTCAGTGGCCTATATCGATAAGATTTCTGAACAAATCTGGTATTGCCAGGAATTTTTGTACCTTTGATAGGCTTCATCTTATGAACTTTATCAAAGAAACCGATGAAACAAACCAAAATAACCCTTTCCCAACTCGAAACTTTCCTCCTTAAAGCCTGCGATATCCTTCGAGGTAAGATGGATGCCTCCGAATTTAAGGAGTTTATCTTTGGCATCCTTTTCCTGAAACGGCTATCGGACGAATTTGATGTGGCGATTCAACAAGTCAGGGAACGATTTAAACATCTGTCACCGGAACAACTTGAGCAAATCCTGAAGGAGCCGACTTCCTTTAAAGAATACACGCATTTCTATATCCCGCAACGGGCGCGGTGGAACAATAGTTGGACCGAGGAAGAAGGCGGGTTTCATCCCGCGCTGAAAGATCTTAAAAACGGTGTCGGGACTGAGTTGAACAAAGCCCTGCATGCCATCGAAGATGCCAATACCGATATCCTTAGCAATGTCCTCAAGGGAATTGACTTTAACATTAAAAAAGGCAAATCTACCATTCCTGATCAGCGCTGGATCGACCTGATCAACCATTTCAACAGCAAGCTACCTCCCCTGATCAATAAGAACTTTGAATTCCCCGATCTGCTTGGTGCGGCATATGAGTACCTGATAAAGTATTTTGCCGATAGCGCCGGCAAAAAAGGAGGAGAATTCTATACCCCCGGGCAAGTGGTACGTTTGCTTGTTTCCGTGCTGAAACCAGAAGAAGGGATGGAGATCTATGACCCGACCGTGGGTTCGGGGGGAATGCTTATCCAGAGTTTGCAATACGTGGAGGAGCAGGGACAGAACCCGCGCAACCTGGCATTGTTCGGGCAGGACAGCAATCCCACAACCTGGATCATCTGCCGTATGAACATGATCCTCCACAACATTGCAACCGCCAATATCGAAGAGGGAGACACCCTGGAGGATCCGAAGATATTGGAAGGAGGAACATGGAAAAAATTCGATATGGTGATCGCCAATCCCCCTTTCAGCCAGAACTATTCCCGCGCAAACATGAAATTCGCTAACCGGTTCGCTTATGGATTTGCACCGGAAAGCGGGAAAAAAGCTGACCTGATGTTCGTGCAGCATATGGTGGCCAGTCTGAAACCGAAAGGAAGAATGGCGACTATCATGCCGCATGGTGTATTATTCCGGGGTAGTTCAGAAAAGGTGATCCGTAAAGGGTTGGTGGATGCCAACCTCATTGAAGCCATTATCAGCCTGCCTCCTGCCCTCTTCTACGGAACGGGAATTCCGGCTTGTGTGATCATCATCAATAAGAATAAACCGGAAACATTGCGGGATAAGATCTTTTTCATTAACGCTGATGCCGAATATGGGGAAGGAAAAGTTCAGAATTTCCTGCGTCCCGAGGATATCGAGAAGATCGGGTTTGTTTTTTCGCAAAAGCTTGAAATTGAAAAATACAGTAAACTGGTCGATAAAGAATCCATTGCCAAAAATGATTACAACCTCAATATCCGCAGGTATGTGGACAATACCCCTGAACCCGACCCCGAAGATGTAAGGGCTCACCTTACCGGCGGGATCCCTGTTCCCGAAATTCAAAGTCAACAACGCCAGTATGACAAGTTCAGATTTGATCCTTCAGGGATTTTTTCGTATTTTAAGGAAGGATACCAACTTTTTTCACAGGAAGTAAATGAAAAATCAAAGCTGAAAGAACAGGTTGACATTGATCTTTCGATAAAAACTGTTTTTTCGGAGATGCAAAAAAAAGTGGATGACTGGTGGGAATTAGCCGGGATGGAATTCGCAAAGCTCTCACCAGAGAAGACGTATCAACCTGTTCGCGAAAATTTTAATTCAGAAACAGCCAGTCTTGCAGAAGAAGGAATGATTGATCATACTGGATTGGGTGGCGGGGAGATGCCGAAAGTACGGCAACACCTTATAACCTCATTGAAGGAGGCATTAATTCCCATGAATGTACTGGATGAGTTCCAGGTAGCAGGCGTGTTCGTGAACTGGTGGACCGACATCAAGTACGACCTGAAAACCATCTCATCTATCGGTTGGGTGCCAAGCCTGGTACCGAAAGAGTATTTCGTTGAAACTTATTTCAAGGCCGAACAACAGGCGATCCAGGACACCGAAAGTCTGTTGGCAGAAAAAGAGGCAGCATTACAGGAAACGATTGAGGCGGTTGAATATGATCCGGAAGAAGATGAAGAAGTTACCGTGAAGGTTATTAAAGAGTATCTAAGTGAAGAGTTAAAAGTGAATAGTGAAAAGTTAACAGAGGCAGAGATCCTTTCATTGAAAAAAACATTTCAGGAAATAAACAACACCGAAGCGACAATCAAAGAGTTGAAAGAGCTGGGTAAAGAGAAGCAGGCGGATCTTGAATTGAAGATTGACTATAAGATGTATGGGGTGGATGACCGGAAAGCAGATCTCAGGGAACTGCTGAATCAGAACAGGATCCGGCTGGATAAGTTGGAATCATCCGGTGAACCGGCAGAAAAAAAAGAGAAAAATGCCAGGGAGAAGACTATCCGCAATCTGAAGCTTGACAATACACAACTTGAAGCTGAAATATCCGGACTGGATGCATTTCTTTTGAGCATTGGCGGGGTCATCACCACCGAAGAGTGCAAAACCCTGATCCTGCAAAAACACAATAACCTGGTGCAGCAGGAATTGTTGAAATACATGAACACAGAGAAACGGAAGCTGATTTCCGGGGTGGAAAAACTCTGGGATAAATATGCTGTTCCTGTTGCTATTCTTGAAGAGAAACGGGTTGATACACTGAAAAAGCTAAATGAATTTTTGACCGAATTGAAATATTTATGAAGAAATTCT
The DNA here is from genome assembly GCA_007280875.1 of Bacteroidota bacterium. Classification (GTDB taxonomy): domain Bacteria; phylum Bacteroidota; class Bacteroidia; order Bacteroidales; family FEN-979; genus QYOJ01. Next base: position 1,050 of record QYQJ01000069.1, on the reverse strand, counting down.
TATTGAATTGGTTATAGCAAATAGTGCCACAGGTTGTGGCAGTCTTCTGGTGTGAAACAATAAATTGGGAGAAAAGTGCAATAAGTTGTTGCAGAATTGAAAAAAGGGCAATTTCTATCACATTAGGCACAAAATCACAGTAGAAAAGATCAAACTAATGTGCCCTACTGTGCCTATTGTGGTGAATAAATTTTGCTGACAAAAAGATTTATGCTTTTACTTGACGGCTGGATAAAGAAAAAGGTTAAAGAAGTTTGCATCCTTGGGAGAGGTAGGGTAATTAGTCAGGATGAAATAAACGCAAATCCTGGTAATTATCCTGTTTATTCATCACAATCCTTTAACAAGGGGGAATTGGGAAGAATTGCAACTTTTGATTTTGAAGGTGAACATGTTACATGGACAACTGATGGGGCTTACGCTGGAACTGTATTTTATAGAAATGGAAAGTTTAATTGTACTAATGTTTGCGGGACATTAAAAGAAAAAAATAGCGAACAGATCGATTTGAAATTTCTTAGTTACTTGCTTTCAACAATTGCAAAGGATCATGTTTCATATGTTGGGAATCCGAAGTTGATGAATGGAATTATGGCGGAAATTTGCCTTAATTTTCCTGAAAAGAAATCACTTCAATCCCGCATCGCCGAAATCCTCTCCACCACCGACACCGCCATTGAGCAAACCGAAGCCCTGATTGCTAAATATCAACGTATCAAAACAGGCCTTATGCAGGATTTACTCACCAAAGGAATCGACGAACATGGAAACATCCGCAGCAAAGCCACGCATAAGTTTGTGGTCAAAAATGGGATTGAAGTACCGGAGGAGTGGGAAGTCTATTCGATTGATGAAATATCCGAACATGTTGGCAGTGGTATAACACCAAAAGGTGGTAGTAATGTTTATGAACATTCAGGTGTTATGTTAATACGAAGTCAAAACGTATTAGTAGGTGAATTCAACTTTGATGATGTTGCGTACATTAATGAAAAGATGAACAATTCCATGAAAAGAAGTGAACTGCAGAAATTAGATGTTCTTTTAAAT
>QYQJ01000168.1 GCA_007280875.1 Bacteroidota bacterium | reverse complement strand
TCTTTGTAGTTGAAACTTCACGAAGGAATTGTTGCCTCCCCGCATCAGATGGCTTGATCTGATGTTCCCGCAACGCTTCCCGGAAGAAGTCATCAACCGGATGTGTTCTTCGTTTCATTAGCCTACTTTTTGTCTCTCTAACACCTCGCTGATCTTTTTTCTGAGTAAAGCCCGGGCTTTGGACAGCTGGGATTTAGAGGTGCTCTCAGAAAATTGTAATTGTTCTGCGATCTCTTTATGTGAATAATCTTCAAAAACATAGAGGTTAAATACGGTCCGGTATCCCGGAGGCAACTCACAGATCATGTGCATGATCTCCTCCTCACCGATTAGTTCATGAAGGTCTTCCCATGAATCCACTTCATCCGGTTCGTCGGGAATCCGCTCCCGCACCGGGTCAATCTCCAGAAATCTCCTGTTTTGAGAATTGTCACGGAGCCAATTGAGTGCCGTGTTCACGATGATGCGTCTGATCCACCCTTCGAAGGATCCGGACGACCTTGCTTTAAAGGTATGAAGATGTTTCAGGATCTTGATGAAGCCATCATGTAATACGTCTTCTGCATCCTGGCGGTTTCCACAATACCGCATACAGATCCCCAGTAACATGGGGGCATAGCGATCATAGAGTTCCTCTACCGCCCCTGTTTTGTTTTTCCTTACCTCTCTGGCCAGAATCTCCTCACTCTTCATGAAGCAAATGCTCCTGTATTTCAAACCCTAAAATACGAAAAGGTTGCCTCAGGAAAGAACGAAGGCATGAAGTAAGTGTTATGCTTTACTTCATGCCTCAAATCTTCAGATGGCAGTTGGCAGTTGGCAACCTGCAATCCTACATCTTACGTCTTACGCCCCTTTCCTGATCCGCATATTATAGAAGGAGCGGTAAACAAAATAGAGCGCAATCACCCCAAATACAATTCCAATGTAAGGCGCCATCCGGAAGAAATCTTCGGAGATGGCAATCTCCATTGCCAGGAGTCCAAACAGGGTGGTGAATTTAATGATCGGATTAAGAGCCACTGATGAGGTATCCTTAAAGGGATCCCCAACTGTATCTCCCACCACACAGGCGGCATGCAGGGCGGTTCCCTTCTCCTTCATATCCACTTCAACGACCTTCTTGGCATTGTCCCATGCACCTCCGGCATTGGCCATAAAAATCGCCTGGAATAAACCGAAGAAAGCGATGGAAAGAAGATAAGCAACAAAGAAGGATGCGGCAGCAAATACGCCGGTTGCTGTGGTCGCCTCCATGTTCCGGTATCCGGAGAAGAAGGCAATGGCAAGGGCAAAGGAGAAGATCGCCACGAAGATATTGAACATCCCCGTCTGTGCATACTGGGTACAGATCTTCACCACCTCTTTGGAAGTCTCCATAGAAGCTTTTTTCTCCGCCTTATCATCCAGTTTGATGTGTTTTTTAATGTACTCAACAGCCCGGTAGGCACCGGTGGTAACGGCCTGCGTGGAGGCTCCCGTGAACCAGTAGATCACCGCACCACCGGCCAGGAATCCAAGTATAGTGTAAGGATTCAGTACATTCAGGATCTGTTCGGGCTCAATACCGAAATGCTTTTTAATGATGAGTATCAGGGAAAAGATCATGGTGGTGGCGCCAACTACAGCTGTACCGATCAATACCGGTTTTGCCGTTGCTTTGAAGGTATTGCCGGCGCCATCGTTCGCTTCAAGATAATGCTTGGCTTTCTCAAAATCGGGTTTGAACCCAAACTCTTTTTCCACCTCGGCAGTTGCTTTCGGAATATCCTCCTCTATGAGCGATAATTCATACACCGACTGTGCATTATCGGTAACCGGGCCGTAACTGTCAACAGCAATGGTGACCGGACCCATACCAAGGAAACCAAAGGCTACCAGACCAAATGCGAAAATGGAAGGATAGATCATCATCTCGGAGAGTCCCATCTGACTGACCATATATGCAATGAACATGAGCGCGAGAAAAACCATCCCCTGCCAGAAAGCACTGAAGTTTCCCGCCACAAGCCCGGAGAGAATATTCAGGGAAGCACCACCCTCTTTGGAAGCAGTTACAATCTCCTGGACATGCTTTGATTTCGTACTGGTGAAGATCTTGGTGAATTCGGGAATCAACGCGGCACCCAGTGTCCCACAGCTGATGATGATGGAGAGGATAAACCAGAGATTATTAGGCAGGGATCCGAGTTGCCAGTAACTGGCCAAAAAGGTTGCAATGATGGAAAGTACAGATGTGATCCACACCAGATTGGTCAAAGGTTTTTCAAAGTCAAGGTCATCTTTTTTGCTGTATCTGGCCTGACTGATCAGTTTGTTGATGTAGAAAGCGCTGATGGAAGTAATGACCATCAGGATACGCATGACGAAGATCCAGGTCAGTAGTTGCCGCTGGTATTCGATGCTGGTGATGGCAAGTACAATGAATGCGATTAAAGCAACACCGGTCACCCCATAAGTTTCAAATCCATCGGCTGTTGGTCCTACACTGTCGCCTGCGTTGTCGCCGGTACAGTCAGCGATCACCCCGGGATTCCGGGGGTCGTCTTCTTTAATCCCGAACACCACCTTCATCAGATCAGAGCCGATGTCGGCAATCTTGGTGAATATTCCCCCGGCAATACGAAGTGCGGATGCTCCCAGCGATTCACCGATAGCGAAGCCAATGAAACTGGCTCCGGCATATTCCCTGGGAACAAACAACAAAATGATGAGCATCATAATCAGCTCCACACAAATAAGAGCTACCCCGATACTCATCCCGGCATTGAGGGGGATATTCAAGAGTTTCAATGGTTTCCTTTCCAGTGAAGCAAAGGCCATCCGGCTGTTTGCCAGGGTGTTCATCCGAATGCCGAACCAGGCGACACCATAGGATCCAAGGATCCCGATAACGGTCCAGGAAAGGATCAATAAAACGCCGCCAAATGTATTGTGTTGCAGATATCCGAAGTAAAATGCAATACACAGTCCGATAATAGCAAACAGAATAACCAGAAATTTGCCTTGCTGAATAAGGTAGGTCTTGCAGGTCTCAAAAATTACTTTCGCCACATCAAGCATCGACTGATGGGCACTCAGTTTTTTCACTTTTGTGTACTGGTAATAGCCAAATAAAAGCCCCAGAACGCAGATGATGAATCCAAGGTATAACAAATTATTCTGATGGGCAGTTAATGTGGGTATGGCCAGGTCGGCCTCGCTGGCCTGGCTTAAAAAGGGGGTTAGCAGGATGGCCAAAACTGGTGTAAATCGCTTCATATGAATGTATTTAATTGTAATAATTTAATTCCGGCAAAAATAAAACATTTTTTAAAAATAGCAGGGTTTTTTTCCACAGTTGTTTGCCTGATTGATAAAAATCACGTAGGTTTGTGTAAAGGAAACTGGGATAGGAAATGAATAAGCTCCGGCTCGAGATTATAGGCATGTCATACAGTCAGTCACAAAGTGGCGCCTATGCGATCATCCTGGGTGAGCAGGAGGGAAAAAGAAGGTTGCCGATCATCATTGGCAGTTTTGAAGCCCAGGCTATTGCGATTGAAATTGAAAAAATAAAAACACCGCGCCCCCTTACCCACGATCTCTTCAAATCGTTTGCAGAGGCTTTCCATATAGAAATTAAAGAGGTAATTATCAACAAATTCAGCGAAGGAGTCTTTTTTGCTGTTTTGGTTTGTTCTGATGGTCACACTGAACGGGAGGTGGATTCCCGCACCTCCGATGCCATCGCCCTTGCCTTGCGATTTAACTGTCCGATTTATACCTATGAGCACATCATGGTGGCGGCAGGAATCATCATGGACGAGGAGACACCTGATTCCACTTCCCAGGAAATCAGGGAAGAATCACTTGAGATCCGGGATGATGATTTGACCACCTTTACCATCACTGAGCTTCAGCGATTACTGAAAAAAGCTGTCGAAGGTGAAGAGTATGAGAAGGCGTCCAGGATCCGGGATGAGATCTCTAAAAGAAAACGGGAGACCTAGGATGACATTCCCGGAACCTTCCCTTTATTGTTGCATGGTACATGCCTGAAAAATGTTTATGGAGAGATTTACCGGCATTCTTGGTCTGGTCCTGATTTTTGGCATCGCCTTTCTCCTGTCGAATAACCGGAGGGCTATCAATTACCGTCTGGTGATCACGGGGTGTATCCTTCAGCTTGGGACCGCATTCTTTATACTTAAAATTCCCATAGGGCAGGTGATCTTTGCGAAGATCGGATATGGAATTACAAAGATGCTTGAGTATAGCATGGAGGGAGCCAGGTTCTGCTTTGGCTTCCTTGCTGACGGGGAGAGGCTTAATTCATTGCTGGGGCCTGGGAATAGCTGGATTTTTGTCTTTACCCTGATTCCGGCAATTATTTTTGTCTGCGTCCTGGTTGCCATCGGGTACCATATCGGATTACTTCAACGTGTGATTGCTATTGTAGCCCAGGGAGTTTACTGGATTATGCGGGTGAGTGGCAGTGAAGCGCTCTCCAACGTGGCCAGTGCGTTTGTAGGCCAGGTGGAGGCCCAAATCCTGATCCGCCCCTATATCTCCGGAATGACCATGTCGGAACTCCTGGCATCCATGAGTGGAAGTATGGCCTGCATTGCAGGAGGAGTGCTTGCCATCTATGTAGCCATGGGGGTTCCCGCCCCTTACCTGCTTGCAGCAAGCCTGATGGCAGCTCCTGGTGCGCTGGTGATATCCAAAATCGTATACCCTGAGACCCAGGAATCGGAAACCAAGGGACGTGTGAAACTGGAGGTAAAGAAAACGCATGCCAACCTCATGGATGCCATATCCCATGGAGCCAGTGACGGAATGCGGATCAGTATCAATGTCATTGCCATGCTGATCGGGGTAATCGCCCTGGTAGCCCTGCTGGATGCTCTCCTGGGATGGCTCGGAGAGCTGATCGCACTCACCGGGTTGAATCTCCAGGTCATCGGACTGAATCTGGAAGACTTGCGTCTGAAGGATATCCTTGGCTCCTTCTTCTCGCTCTTTGCCTGGACGATGGGCGTTTCCTGGCACGAAGCTCATACGGTAGGAGTCCTGATGGGCACCAAGATGGTGATCAATGAATTTGTAGCCTACACTGACCTGGCACCAATGATTGCATCCAATACCCTTTCGCCCAAAGCGTTGATCATTGCCAGTTTTGCCCTTTGTGGATTTGCCAACTTCGGTTCGGTAGCCATTCAGATCGGCGGGATCGGAGAACTGGCCCCAAACCGGCGACGAGATCTGGCCCGGCTGGGGATCAAAGCAATGATTTGCGGTACTCTGGCCTCTTATGTTTCTGCTACACTGGCCGGCATGATACTGTAGCCGGATGAATATCCTGACCGGAATGACGTAAAAACAGACAAACGGAATGAAACAATACCTCGACCTCCTCCAACATGTACTGAACCACGGTGTAACTAAAGCCGACCGCACCGGAACCGGGACCATCAGTGTTTTTGGCTATCAGATGCGGTTCGATCTGGCGGATGGGTTTCCGGTGCTGACCACCAAGAAGCTTCATCTCCGTTCTATTATTCATGAGTTACTCTGGTTCCTCAGGGGAGATACCAATATTAAATACCTGCACGATAACCGGGTCACCATCTGGGACGAATGGGCCGACAAATCCGGAGAGCTGGGACATGTCTATGGGTATCAGTGGAGATTCTGGCCCAAGCCTGACGGGAACCATATTGACCAGATTTCACAGGTGGTGGACTCGATACAGAAAAACCCGGATTCCAGACGCCACATCGTCTCCGCATGGAATGTCGGGGAGCTGGACCAGATGGCATTGCCCCCCTGCCACTTGCTCTTCCAGTTTTATGTGGCAGACGGGAAACTTTCCTGTCAGATGTACCAGCGGAGCTGTGATATTTTTTTAGGGGTCCCGTTCAATATCGCCTCCTATTCGTTGTTGTTACTTATGATGGCTCAGGTAACCGGATTGAAGCCCGGGGAGTTTGTCCATACACTGGGCGATGCACATATCTACCTGAACCATACCGATCAGGTTAATCTGCAGCTGAGCCGTAAGCCTTATCCGCTGCCAACCATGAAGATTAACCCGGCCGTTAAAAATATTCTGGATTTTGTATTTGAGGATTTCGAGCTGGTTAATTACCAGGCACATCCGCATATCAAAGGAGAAATTTCCGTTTAAACAGTAAGCTATGATCTCAATTATTGTCGCAGTCGCCGAAAATTATGCAATTGGAAAAGATAACCAACTGTTGTGGCATCTCCCCGATGACATGAAACGATTTAAGCGGCTGACTACCGGGCATACCGTCATTATGGGTAAAAAGACCTGGGAATCGCTTCCTAAACGTCCCCTTACCGATCGCAGAAACATCGTGATCACCGACGATCCGAATGATCATTTTGAGGGGGCTGAAACGGTGATGTCCATTGAAGAGGCACTTGCGTTATGTAACCCCGAAGAGGAGAATTTCATCATGGGAGGGGCATCGATATACCAGCAGTTCCTGCCGCTGACCGACAGACTCTACCTCACCAGGGTTCATAAAACATTTGACGGGGATGCTTTTTTCCCGGAACTGAATCTCCTGGATTGGGAACGGACATCCAGAGACGATTACCCGCCTGATGAGCACAACGATTTTGGATATACCTATTATATTTTCGACCGGATACCACGTCAGTAAGCAATTCACATTTCACGTCTAACATCTCAGGTCTTACGTCTTACGTTTTTCTTTCCTCGCAGCCGGGAATAAGATGTTATTGAGGATCAGCCGGTATCCGGGAGAGTTCGGGTGAAGGTTAAGGTCGGTAGGAGGGTCTCCTACCAGATGCTGGTAATCCTCCGGATCGTGTCCCCCCAGAAAGGTCCAGGTGCCGTTACCGAAGTCACCATGAATATACCTGACTTCATGCAGCACCTTATTTTCTCCCATGATAAGTACATAGGGCTTCAGAAACTCTTTCCGGAAGGCGGTTGTCTGTCCCATAAATCCCCGGATTATAGTCTCATGATCCTGGCAAAGCATCGAAGGTACCGGATCCCATTTCGCCGAAAAATCAAACAGGCTAAAGAGGTCGTTCGATTGATTCAGCGCCCGGGGACGGGTTTCGGTTGCATCTATTGAAGAAATTTCGTACTCGTAGGGGTTCATGCTGATGGTAAAGTTCTCAAATGCAAAACAACGGGAATAATCGAGCTTGCTGTTGGCGTCGGGATCAGGGGGATCCCCGTCGAACATCACATCACAAATGTCCACCCCTTCTGCTGCCAGGGCCACATCATAACTGTCAGGAGCAGAGCACATGGAGAAAAGGTATCCTCCTCCGGCTACGAAGTCGCGGATCCGTTTCGCTGATTCCAGTTTCATTTGCGAAACTTTTTGATAACCAAGCTTATGAGCCAGTTCCTCATTCAATTGGACATCCTCCTGGTACCATGCATTGTTTTTGTAGGCGGCCCAGAATTTGCCGTACTGTCCCGTGAAATCTTCGTGATGGAGATGCAACCAGTCATATAGCGGGAGTACACCGGCATGAATCTCCTCATCGTAGACCACATCATATGGGATCTCTGCATAAGTCAGAACCAGCGTGACAGCATCGTCCCATGGTTGTTTGTTTTTTGGGGAATAAACAGCTATCCGGGGGGCTTTATGCAGTTTAATGCTTTCCATATTGACCTGGGGATCTGCAATCTCCAGCAGGATGGCATTCGCCTGGGCATCGCTTATCACCTGGAAAGAGACTCCTCTGATTTGGCATTCCTGTTCGATTCTATGGTCGTACGGGATTAAAAAACTGCCTCCCCGGTAATTCAGCAGCCAGCTGACCTCCACATTTTGCTGAAGGACCCAGTAGGCAACTCCATAAGCTTTCAAATGGTTTTTCTGGGACTCATCCATGGGAATGAGCAGTTGCATTCCTATGGAAAGATGCGTAATGAAAAGCAGGCAAAGAAAAGCAGTAACTCTGAAAGGGTTAAAACGGGATGTCATTCGGGCTGCTCTCATCATGGTCAATCTCATCCATTCTGGACATTACGTTCCGGGTTCGGATCTTCCCGTCAAACGAATCGTTGGGAGAAATAGTATCAGCAAATGCGTAATCTTCCTCGTAATCCATGAATTTGGCATACTTGGCTATGAAACGAAGTTTGATGTCCTTGGTGGCCCCGGTCCGGTTCTTGGCAATACCAATTTCTGCCAGACCCAATGTGGAATCACCTTTTTCGTCCACGTCAATTTTGTAGTATTCCGGCCGGTAAATAAAGAGTACCATATCAGCATCCTGTTCAATGGATCCGGATTCCCGCAGGTCGGAGAGTATAGGTTTTTTTGTGCCTCCCCGCTTTTCGACCTCCCGGCTTAACTGGGAAAGTGCAATGATGGGAACATTCAGTTCTTTGGACAGGGCTTTCAAAGACCTTGAGATGCTGCTGATCTCCTGCTCACGGTTTCCTCTGTGTTCGGCCCCGCCCTGCATCAACTGCAGATAGTCCAGGATGATCATCTCTACGTTATGCTGCTGGCGTAACCTTCGGCTTTTTGCCCGCAGCTCAAAAATGGTCAACGCCGGGGTGTCGTCAATGTACAATGGGGCATCAATCAACTGGGAGACGCGGCTGTTCAGGAGATTCCACTCGTCGGAGGTAAGGGTGCCTTTTTTTAATTTTTCGGCCGGGATACCCTTTTAAATGGCAATAACCATGGTAAAAATTTCAACTGCCGACATTTCAAGAGAAAAAACATTGAAATAAAAAACTAATCACCATGCCGAC
>QYQJ01000209.1 GCA_007280875.1 Bacteroidota bacterium | reverse complement strand
GTCTCCTCCCACGGTGCTCCAATACACGGAGGTCTCAAATTGAGCTGTCGCAGAAACCATAGTGTAGTTCTGACTGGCACATATAGTGGTATCGGGACCTGCACTGATGATGGGGAGCAGATCAAACCACAAGGTCATGGTATCTTGTGCCGAATAGGAAGAACAGGTCAACATTCCGTACGCTGTCAGGATCAGATCTACACTTCCTGCTGCAATATCGCCCGGACTTGGTGTATAAATGGCATTGAGTAATGTCGGATCGTTGAAACTCCCGCTTCCCAGTGTACTCCATTGGGATGAATTGGAATTAATAATGGTCCCATTCAGTGTATAGGAATAATTTTCACAGATGGTATCATCCGGTCCGGCATAAGCGATTGGTAAGGGGTCAATGGTAAGAACCATGGAATCGAAGACCGAATCAGCACAGGCGAGATCGCCATAAGCCGTCAGTGTCAGAGTAACCATCCCGATCGATATATCATTCGAACCCGGGTAATAGGTCGTGGTGACATTATTGTCAGGATTGAAGGACCCATCTCCTAGGGTACGCCATCTTACAGAAGATGAATACTGGGTTGAACCTGTCAGGGTAACAGGGAGATCGCCTTCGCAAATGAGGGTGTCAGGTCCGGCACTCACCAGTGGCAGTGGATCAATGGTCAAAAGGAGGCTGTCCTTGGCGATTGTGAAACTGCAAGGTTCTGTTCCGGTAACCTGTAAGATAAGCCATACCGATCCATTTATCAAATCCTGATTGCCTGGATTATACGTTGTTACCAGGGATGTGTCAGGACTAAATGTCCCATCTCCTCTGCGCACCCATTGGACGGAACTAAAAGAGGTCGCAGCACCAGAGAGAGTGATGGAATATCCATAACAAACAGAGGTGTCATTTCCTGCGAATGCCACAGGTTGAGCAGTAACAATCACGGTCCTTGACATCGTATCGGCGCAAAGGGTATTCTGATAACGACCTATTGCCTGATATATACCTGCGGGTTGCAATCCAAATGTAATTGAATCTCCATCCCCAGGGATCCATGGACCCATTTCTATTCCATTCTGGATTAGTCGGTAATACACTCCATTCTGGGAATCGTCCAACCAAACCTCTGTCTGTTCGCAATTCATCCCCGCTGGCATTAAATCGAAAGGTTGAGGAAGCGGATGAACCACTAAACTGCCATTCATTAGTTGCGAACAAGTTGATGAAGTTGCTTTTATTGCAAGTATCGTATATGTTGCGGGAGTAGTTACATAGTCGAAAAGTATTGAACTCCCGGTTCCGGGCATAGTATCGACCGGCCAACCATTTTCCCTGAGAATATAATTTACCCACAGTTGAGAACCATTGAGTTTAATGAATATGTTTTCACAAGTATCACCGGTTGGAATTAGGGTATATTGAATGGGTAACGTATCTATCGTAAAACTTCCATTCATCTTTGACCAGCAGTGTGGAGCTAATGGATTTTGGGCGATAACAGTATAATTACCGGGAATATCACGATAGCCAAAATTGAGCATGGAATTTGATCCTGGGAGGGTATCAATGATCGAATTATTCTTCTTTAAATAGTAGTTAATGCCAAGTTGAGAATAATTTAATCTGATGGTGTCTCCTCCACAAACTGTATCAGAAGGGATGATATTGTAAATTTCTGGATTTGGATGAATGGTGATACTTCCTGCCATCCAGGCATGACAAGAGTCAGGGGAAGAATTATATGCGATTATGTGATAGATTCCGCTTGCTGCAAGCGGTCCAAAAGAAAGATTAAAACCTGTCCCTGATTTTTCTTCGATTAGATAAATTGTATCTTGAAATAATCTGTACACTACTCCTAATTGTGAACCATTTAATTCAATGATTGAATTAGCGCAGGTGTCACCCTGAGGGATTATTGTATATATCGTTGGTATAGGAATTAACGTGGCACTATCATTCATTATCGTGTAACAATCTGCCTCCTGGATTGTTCCAATCACCGTGTAGATACCGGGTATGATTTGCGGGCCAAAACTTAACGGGGACCCTGTACCAGTTTGTAAAGCTCCTGCCAGGGGGATGTAATTCCTTAATAGTTGATAGATTACTCCGCTATCTGAATTTGATAGCCCTACGGCATCCCCGGCACAACTGATACCTGCAGGGGTGACATTATACGCGATAGGGAGTTGATGAATTACGGTACTTCCAACCATGATAGCATCACAACTGTCAGGGGTTTCATTGACGGCCCTAATCAGATACACTCCGCCAAGCCATTGCGGTCCGAAGGAGAGAATGTTCCCCGATCCCGGTAATGTATCCTGGGGAACACCATCCAGTAGTAAGATGTAGTTCACTCCAATGTGTGAACCATTTAGTCCGATAGAAGTTCCTGAGCAGGTATCTCCTTCAGGAATGATTGTAAATAGAGTTGGATTCGCTGTTAGTATAGTCGTTCCTGTCATATCTCCCCAGCAATTACTCGATTCAGACCTTCCAATGATAGTATAGGTTCCTGGTAAGATTTGGATCCCAAACCAGATAGTATCCCCATTTCCCGCAATTGGATCCCCCATGTTTTGGCTACCATTTCGGATTAATTGATACAACACACCCGTATCAGAATGAACAAGCCCGATACTGTCAAAGGTACACGCATAGCCCATTGGGATGATCTGATAGGGGATCGGATTCGGTTGGATGATCGTCGCACCCAACATTTGATTAGAGCAAAATTTATAGGTCGTGGTATCGTACCCATGGATGGTATAGATGCCCGGAAGGGTTTGCGGTCCGAATTCGAGTGGCATGCCGGTTCCGTTGAGGGTGTCGAGCCAGAGAGTATCCCGTTTCAGGATATATTTTACACCAAGCTGTGAACCACTGAGTCCGATGGAGGTGCCGGCGCATGTATCACCGGCTGGAACTACCGAATAAGGATCGGGTAACGGATTGAGATTAGCGACACCATTCATCAGGATATTGCAGTTTGTCAGGGGATTGAATGCCAGCACTGTATAGTCGCCTGGTACGAATTGGGGTCCGAAGATCAGAGTATCACCGGTTCCATCACGAGTATCACCTACGTTGAAAAGGCTATCACGCTGCAACTGGTATTTTATCCCTAGCTGGGATCCGGTCAGAGAGACTGTATCTCCTGCGCAACTGACTCCAATAGGTCGAATATTGAAGATCTCTGGAGAAGGATTTAAGGTGATGGGATTGTCCATCAGGGTATCACAACCGGTCTGGACATAGTAGGCTCTGATCCTGTATATTCCTGGTAAATATTGTGGGCCAAAGTTCAATACTATACCTGTTCCTGCCATGGTATCGATTGGCCCCTGATTTACCTGCAGTTCATAATTGACTCCAGGTTGCGACCCGTTGAGCATGATCTCGGTGCCCGGACAGTTATCACCATAAGATCCCATCACATAGACAAGCGGTAACGGATTAACTGCTATTGTAACGGTGTCGTCCATATACCTCATCAATCCGGTGATATTGTTGGTTCCATTCGCCCAATATGATCCTCCTTTGTTGCTATTGGTTAAAAAGAGACTGTCACCAGAGCCTGATACAGTATCACCAAAGGGAATTCCATTTCTGAACAATTGGTAAGTAATGCCAAACTCTGAATCTTCAAGCCATATAGGCACCCCTGTGGAGTCATCGGCACACACCTCACCGCCTCCCATTAAAGTATATACGGTGGGCCAAGGATTTACAATAATCACCGCACTGTCAAGCATTTCAGCGGTGCAAACAGGATTTGTCAGTGTATAAGCAATTACTTTATAAGTCCCTCCAAGTGTCTGATTTCCAAATGTAATGCTATCACCATCTCCTTGTACACGTGGTGGAAGAATCAGAGTGTCGTTAAAAATGAGTTCATATTCAACACCAATTTGTGAATCTTCCAACCAAACAGGAATACCACCTGAACCTTCCGAATATGATCCCGATCCTTTGACTGCATAGGGGATGGGAAGTTGAATGATAGAAACAGTTGCATTTCCGTTCATGTTACTGGAACACTGTGGCTGTGAAATACTTGTGGCTATGGCAGTATATACTCCTGGGTCCAGGTAGGTTCCGAAAATGATAGTATCATTCATCCCAAGCATTACCGTACTCACTGCGTCGCCATTATGCCAAAGAATATAAGTATCACCCTGCGTACTGCCATCTAATCCGATAACAACACCCGATCCATTTGCACAATAAGGTCCGCCACCAAATACATTATGGATCTGCGGTGGATTTTTAATTGCAATACCGACGGTCCCTGAAGTAATATTAAAACTATCACTCACCGTCACAGTATAAGTCGTAACTTGATATGGATGAATATAAGGGGAGTCTGCAGTAGCTGGAACAGGATCTAGACCAACAGACGCGGTCCATAAATAGGTATAATTACCTGATCCACCACTTGCATTTGCGGCTAACTGAGCCTGACCTCCTGGACACACAAGTGGAGGATCCACAGATGGATTCACAGATAATGCTTGTCCATTGAGTGTAATCCTAACAGAATCCATTTTTGTACAATTGGCCATGGTATTATCCGTGACAATCAGATAGAAAGTGGTATCTTGATATATATTCCACGTATAGGGGTGCAGTGTATGCAAACCGGTTCGGATCAATGCAGCAGGCTCCCATGTATAATGTAGATTATCGCCTCCTCCGGAAGCTGCACCGTTCAAATACGTACTTATACCATGTGGAATTTCAAAATCTGCTCCGGCATCTACAAAATAGTCTTTTACTCGCAAGGTGAGCTGGGCCGTCTGACTTGGGCAAGCAGGTGTACCCGGTCCTGTCGCGGTTAATTGATATACTACGTTGATGTCTGCGGATGTGGAATTGTGAAGGATTTCCAGAATGTGGTTTGTGCTCCCGGAATTATTCACGGGAGTAATTCCCGTGACAGCAGCTCGCAACCAGGTGAAGGTGGAATTGGCTACCGAACTGGTGATGGTATAATTGAACGTATTATCGCTGCATACGCTGTCAAAAAGAATACTGGTCACCTGGGGTATGGGATTAATGGTAACGACGTAGTCTGTTGTATCTCCCGGACATGATGTGTTTCCTGTAAACTCTGGGACAATACGATATGTAACCGTTTGAGGTACAACACTTGAGTTAGTAATTGTTTGTGCTTGAATCGTGTCCCCTCCTGAAGGGATAAACCCTGTAACGGAAGTCGACGAAGGAATGGCCAACCATGTAAAAGTAGTCCCGGGAACATTTGATGTAAGAATAACCGGTGTTGTAGTCCATTGAGAACAGATAGCCTGGCTTAGTGGTGTGTTGGTTACGCCAGGTGAAGGATTAACCGTGATAATATGGGTGGCTGCTGTACCGGGGCAACCATTTGCTGTCGGGTAAATTGTGTATGTAACGGTTCCCTGAGTTATCAGATTACTTGTGATGTCTGGCTGTGAAGGTATAGGAGTCCCGGAACCATTGGGGAGGTAATTTATGATATCTTGAGAGGATGCCACTCCAATCCAGGTATATGAGGTTCCCGTCACATTGGAAGAAAGGATGACCGGCAAGGTTGGCGAACCAGAGCAGATTTCCTGCTGATTAATGTTGCAGCCTGCAATGGGAACCGGGTGAACCGTTACAACGAAACTGGTGTCCGATCCGTTACAGCCATTGGCTTGCGGTGTGATCAGGTAAAGGACAGTTCCATCTGCGTTTCCGGTATTGGTAAGGATTTGGTTTATCGTCATTCCCGATCCTGGACCATAACCTGAAATATAGCCTTGCAGGGAAGATGCGGTCCAGGTAAAGCTCGTCCCGGTAATATTGGAGACAAGTGAAATGCCAGTGGATGTATTGGAGCAAATGCCTTTATTCATCGGATTGTTTGACACATCAGGTACCGGATAGACCGTGACATCATAGGTAAATACGTTTCCTTGACATGCGCTGGCTGTAGCAATTACACTATACCTGACAATGCCAATGGTATACCCTGTATTTACAAGTGTCTGGGCAATAATACCGCCTGAACCGGCAATGAAACCCGATACGGTTCCCTGGATCGGGGTAGCGGTCCAGGTATAGGTTGCCCCGGAGGGAATACTTGTCGAAAGCTGGATCTGGGTTGTCCCTCCACTGCAGATAGCTGTAATCGCAGGTAGGAAATTGACATTCGGAAGAGGCTTAACCAGAATAGAAGTGTCACCCGGTGTCCCCTGGCAATCATTGTAGCTGGGAGTAATTGTGTATGTCGCAACTCCGGGGCTCCAGGTATTTGGATTCAGCCCCAGAGTCTGTTGAATCTGATTCCCGCAAGGTCCCGACTGGCCTGTGCAATTTTGAATCCCGGTAACGCCTCCAACCTGTGAGGCAACCCACGTATAGGACGAGCCAGAGATGGAAGATGAAAGATTAATGATCGCAGGATTCCCGGCACAGATCGCGGTATCTGCGGGAAGCATGGTAAGAACTGGTAGCGGTTTGATGGAAATGACATATTCTGCCGTATCTCCCGGACAGGCAGAAGCACCTGGATAACTTGGAATGATAGTGTAAGTTACGGTTCCTGTCGAAATACCTGTTTTATATATGGTCTGCACAGGGATAGTGCTGGTGCCTGAAGTACTATAACCGGTTATATCCGGCGAGGATGCTACTGCCTGCCAGGTGAAAGTGGTTCCCTGTACATTAGATGTCAAAGTGACCAGATTTGTCGGATCTCCCGAGCAATGGGTTTGCTGCATTGGTGTATTGGTAACTGAAGGGGCCGGATTCACGGTTATAACATATGTGCTGTCTGGGCCACTACATCCGTTCGCCGTTGGCGTGACTGTATAGGTTACCGTTCCGGGAGTATTTAGTGTACTGGAGATTGTTTGTGGAGGTATGTAATTTGTGATTCCTGAAGGAGAATACCCAATAATAGCCGGATCGGATGCTGTTGCAATCCAGAAGTAAGTAGTATTGGTTACTGCGCATGAAAGATTTACCTGGTTCGTCGTTTCACCTGAGCATATTTCCTGGGTAGGCAAAGAAAAAGTTGCATGGGGAACAGGGTACACTGTTACCTGAAATGTAGTCGTATCCCCATGACATCCATTGGCCGATGCAACTACTTTATAAATCACCATACCAGCGGTAGTACCCGTATTTGTGAGTAGTTGGTTTATGACTGGACCTGATCCGTTTGAATATCCTGAGATATAAGTGGGATTTGGAGAGGAAGCGATCCATGAGAAGGTTGCCGGAGGTGTTGTAACATTGGATATCAAGGTAATACCTGCAGGCTGTCCTGAACAAAGCGCTGTGGAAGTGGTTGTGTTCGTTACCTGGGGGACCGGAAAAACCTGGACCGAGAAGGGGTACGAACTCCCTGTACACCCAAATGCCGTGGCGGTCACATAATACGTAACAGTGGAAGTGATATTACCCGTATTCAACAGTTGTTGCTGGATGAGATTTCCACATGCCGAAGAGCAGGAAGCGGTTCCGGTTACCGATCCCGGAGGATTGATCACCGGTGCCGGCCAGGAATAGGTTACGCCTGATGTTACACCGGAATTGAGTATGATATTTGTGGTCGCATTGGTGCAGATAGACGCAGTTGATCCAGGGCCAAATGTTACATTGGGATTTGGCTTCACAATAACCTTTGAAGTAAAATTGTTTCCATTACATCCGGCCGCGTTGGGTGTAATCGTATAAATTACAGAATCACGCTGATAATATCCTGATTCTAGCAAATATGTCGAAGTAATTGTAGATCCGCAGTTTGTTGTGCATGAAGGAGTGAACCCAGTAACATGGCCGTTCGCAGCTACTGCTGTATAGGAAAATGAAGTTCCTGCTACATTTGACTGGAGATGAATTGTAGCCGAATTTCCGGAACAGATTAACTGTCGCAAGGAATCTGCTGACCCGATTGGACGTGGTTTAACCACAAACGTATAAATAGATGGAACCCCAGGGCAATTCATGTAAGATCCTGAGAAAGAAGGCACAATCTGGTATCTGACAGAATCTATTGTGATTCCAGTATTAATAATGGTCATGGGAGGAATAACAGTAACCGGAGTAGGATTCGAAACATCTTCATAACCGGTAAGATTTGCTGGTGTATTCAACCTTACCCAGATGAAACTTGGATTACTTACATTGGATGTAAGTGTTACTGCATTTGTCTGAACTTCTGAACAGGTTTCCTGACGCAAAGGGGTGTTAGTTACAACAGGAGCTGGATTCACGGTAATAATGTGTGTGGTCCCGGTGCTGGAGCAACCCGAAATAGTTGGAATTATTGTATATGTGACAGTTCCAACGGCATTTAATGTGCTCGTGATCGTTTGGGGAATAATACTATAACTTGTTCCTGAAACAGGGAATCCGGTAATCATCCCAGGATTTGAAGCAACGCCAGTCCAATTAAGTGTAGCACCGGTGACATTTGACGAAATGAAAATAGTATCCGGAGCAGTTCCTGAACATATTTCTTGGGCGGTTGGAGTACATATAAGCGTTATGAAAGGATGAACAGTGACCGTAAAAGTTTTACTGGGACCGGTACATCCTGAGAATGAAGGAACTACTGTATATGTTACTACACCGAATGTTATGCCAGTATTTACAAGAATATCATTAATAGCTGATCCACAGTTTGTTGTGCAGTTAGTTAGGCCGGTAATTGTTCCATTTGTTGGGATTGTTGTAATTTGAGATGTCCAAGTGTACGAAGTTCCATTTGATGGGGTTGTCGAGGTGAGGATGATGTTTGCAGATTGATTTGTACAAATTTCTTTGATTAAGACGGTATTGGATATTTGTGGAATAGGATTTACCGTGATGGTAAATACTTTTGGAGTGCCACTACAATTACCGGATCCTGTAGTGTAATAGGGTGTCACAGTGATTATTGCCACAGCAGGCTGAGTGCCCGTATTGACAGCTGTGAAAGCAGCGATATTACCTGTTCCGTTAGCTGCCAGTCCAATACTGGTGTTGTCATTGATCCAGGAGTAGGTCGTCGTCCCTCCTGT
>QYQJ01000105.1 GCA_007280875.1 Bacteroidota bacterium | reverse complement strand
CCCCCCAACACCCCCCCCGCGCCCCGCCCCGCCGGCCCTGCCCGGCCCCCCCCGGCCCCCCCGCCCCCCCCCCCCCCCCCCCGGGGGGGGGGGGGGGCAGCTGGAGCAGTGTCCTCCCGGATCATCCGATCAACTGCATGGCTTTCTACCCGTTGCTGATCTTTGCGGGTGGCGGGGTCTGGAGACGGTCCCTTCACGATCTTCATGCATTCCATCTTTCTATCGATTCCCTGGTCCTGAAAAAAGTCGCGGATGACGCCGACAGCCTCTTCGTGGAATGCGACACCACCTGGATCATCCGGGGATCCATGCCGGAGTATCTGAGCGGGGGTCCCCTGAGCGGTAGCGGTGACAGCTACGTGATGTTCCAGACCCTCCAGGAAAATCCTTACGATGAGGACCGCATGAATGAGTTCACGCTGGTTTCATCCAGAGGTGATTCTGTTGGTTTCCTTGTAATCCAGTCGGGTAAAAATTCAGGTATCCCTGAAAACGGCTCCCCGGATCTGCTCGTTTCAGTCAGATAGGAAGGAAAGGTCCTTCCATGGTGATGACCGGCATGGTTCGTTTTTTTGCAAAGATAATCAGAGTATCTTTGCAACCAGATTCTCATCAACCTGGCCATTTATGTGGAAACTCTTTCTTTTCTCGTTTGTATTGGTCGCGATCGCCGTTGCCGCCATCGCCATCAAAATGTTAGTAAAGAAAGACGGGGAGTTTAAAAAGGCATGCTCAAGTGTGGATCCAAAAACAGGGAAGGCCATCGGGTGCACCTGCGGCCATGGTGATGGCGGGGAATCCTGCGACGACCGCTAACTCAAAAATATATGGAAAAGCTTATCTCATGCTGCGGATTGAACTGTGCTTCCTGTGAAGCCCGGATTGCCACGATAACCAATGATCAGGCATTGCGTGAAGCCACGGCCGAAAAATGGTTGTTGATCTCTCACCGATTGATCTCTGTCAGCGATTGCTTTAACCCTTCTGTCATCACCGTTTTATAGCTTCCGTCGGGCCCCGAAAGGATAAAATAGGCTTCCAATCCTTCACGGTTCCCGGCCAGGAATTGCATGGCGCTGTCGGGTCCCATCACCATAAACGCTGTGGCGTAAGCATCAGCGTATCCACAGCGATCCGCCACCACGGTGACGCTCAGCAAGGAGTGCGTTACCGGGTATCCTGTATGAGGATCGATCGTGTGTGAATAACGAATCCCATCTCTTTCATAGTACTTCCGGTAGTTTCCTGATGTCGCCACCGCCCGGTTTGTGACGGGCAGTTCAGCGCTGAGTTTCCGGGAGGAGGAGCGGTCGTCAGAAGGTTTCTCAATGCCTACAAGCCATTGCTTCCTGTCGGGTTTCGTGCCATGTGCATAGACCTCTCCACCGATATCCACGAGGTAATTTTCGATGCCTTTTGACTCCAGGAACTGTGAAATCAGGTCGACGGAATAGCCCTGTGCCACCGCATTGAAATCCAATTTGATCCCGGGATCTGCCTTGAGTACCCGGTGGTTGAGGATCTGGACCTTCCGGAACCCGACCAGCGGCATCAGGCTGTCGACGGTGCCAGGGGCTATGGAGGGAGCCTGGTCAGGGCCGAATCCCCAAGCGTTGACCAGCGGTCCCACGGTGATGTCGAAGGAACCGCCGGTGGCCTCCGACACCTCCTGCGAAATGCGGAAAAGCTCCAGGTAATCTGCGTTGACCGCTACCTCTTCGTTGTTGTTCACCCGGTTGATCATGGAATTCTTCACCCATAAGGAAGCTGTCTGGTCGAACTCCTTCAACAGGGAGTCGACGGAAGGCCGGAGATCCCGGTTCAGAGGATCATAATAGGTCACGGCGTAATAGGTTCCCTGAGCTTCGCCCGTAAACTGAAACTTTCCGGGTGTTCCGGGCCGGTCACAGCCGACCAGAGACATAAGAGCCAGCAGAAGGGGGAAAAAATATCTGTTAAATTCCGAAATCATCGAAGGCAATCATTTCATCCGGTACCCCGAGGTCATCCAGCATCTTCAGCACGGCTTTATTCATCAGGGGCGGACCACAAAGATAATATTCAATTTCTTCCGGTTCGGGGTGATGTTGCAGGTAGGTATCCAGAATGACCTGGTGGATGAATCCGACATGGCCGGTCCAGTAATCCTCCGGCAACGGTTCCGATAATGCCACATGAAAAGTAAAGTTGGGATTTTCCCGTTCAATGTTTTCAAACTCAGTGGTATAAAACAGCTCCCGGAGGGATCGCCCGCCATACCAGAAGGTGACTTTGCGTTTGGTATGCTTCGTCAGGAACAGGTCAAAAATATGAGACCGCATGGGGGCCATTCCGGCTCCCCCGCCAATGAACATCATTTCCCGGTTGGTGTCTTTGATAAAGAACTCTCCGTAAGGACCGGAAAGGGCCACTTTATCCCCCTGCTGCCGGGAGAATATGTAGGAAGAGCATATGCCCGGATTGACTCTCCTGAAACTGCCGCTCTTCGGATCCCACGGGGGGGTGGCAATCCGCACGTTGAGCATGATGATGTTGCCTTCGGCCGGCCGGTTCGCCATGGAGTAGGCACGGAAGACCGGTTCGGGATTTTTCATCTTCAGGCCCCACATCCTGTATTTATCCCATTCCTCCTGATATTCTTCTCCGACAGTGATATCTTTAAAATCCACCTCGCATCCGGGAACATCGACCTGGACATATCCCCCGGAAGTAAATTCCAGGCGCTCCCCTTCCGGGAGTTTCACGACAAACTCCTTGATGTAGGTTGCCACGCTGTGGTTGCGCATCACCTCGCATTCCCATTTCCGGATGCCGAAGATCTCGGGAGGAACGGATATCTTCATATCCTCCCGCACTTTTATCTGGCAACCGAGCCGCCAGTTGTTCTGTTGCTCCTTCCGTGTGAAATAGGGCGCTTCGGTGGGAAGGATGCTGCCGCCGCCTTCCAGAACCTGGCATCTGCACATGGCACAGGTGCCACCGCCTCCGCAGGCGGAGGGCAGGAAAATGTCGTGTACGGAGAGGGTGGTCAACAGGGTGGAACCCGGATGAACCTCCAGTTCCCGTTCTCCGTTGATCAGGATTCTGACTTCCCCCTGGGGGGTCAGTTTTTTACGGGCATAGAGCAACATGCCTACCAACAGGAGCAATACGACAAGAAATACGACAACACTTGATGCGATGCTGACTCCGATGCTAACCTGCAGAACCATATTCTTCCTTTTGAGCCCGTTTAGATTTTAATTCCCAGAAACATCATGAATGCCATCCCCATCAGGCCGGTGATGATGAAGGTGATCCCCAGTCCCCGCAGGGGGGCCGGCACATTGGAATAGCGGATCTTTTCCCGGATGGCTGCGATCCCTACGATGGCCAGGAACCAGCCGATCCCCGATCCCAGTCCGAAGGCAGTGGCCTGGGCCACTGACTGATACTCCCGTTCCTGCATGAAGAGGGCTCCTCCGAGGATGGCGCAGTTCACAGCGATCAGCGGCAGGAAGATGCCCAGGGAATTGTACAGGGCCGGTGAAAACTTTTCAATCACCATTTCGACCAGTTGCACCATCGACGCGATCACGGCGATGAAGACAATGAAGGTGAGGAACCCAAGATTTACATCGGCAAATGCGGGACCCAGCCAGGAAAGGGCTCCCGGGCCCAGCAGGTACTCATTGATCAGGTAATTTACCGGAACCGTGATGCCCAGGACAAAGACGACGGCGATCCCCAGTCCTACGGAGGTCTTCACGGTTTTCGACACGGCCAGGTACGAACACATGCCCAGAAAATAGGCAAAGACCATGTTGTCGATGAAGATGGACTTGATGAATATACTGGTTATTTCCTGCATGATCTGACGACTGGTTGTGTTTTACATCAATTCTTTTCAATGAGTTCGCGCACCCGTGAACGCTGCACCCAGATGATGATCCCCACCAGGATGAGGGCCATGGGAGGCAGGATCATCATCCCGTTGTTTTCGTATCCGATGTGGTAGAGCCCGATCTTTTCCAGGACCGGGTATCCCCATATGCTCCCCGATCCGAGCAGTTCCCTGAAGAAGGCCACGATCACGAGGATGAGGCCGTATCCGAGTGCATTTCCCACCCCGTCGAGGAAGGAAGGCCAGGGCTTGTTGGCCATGCTGAAGGCCTCGAACCGCCCCATGATGATGCAGTTGGTAATGATCAGTCCCACGAAGACCGACAACTGCTTGCTGACATTATAGGCGTAAGCTTTCAGGAATTCGTCAACCAGGATCACCAGGGTGGCAATCACCGTCAGCTGGACGATGATCCGGATTCGGGGTGCGATGGTCTTCCGCAGCAGCGAGATCACGACGTTGCCCATTCCCAGAACGAAGATCACCGACAGGGCCATGACCACGGCCGGTTCCATCTTGGCTGTGACCGCCAGGGCCGAGCAGATCCCCAGCACCTGCACCGTGATCGGGTTGTCACGGTTCAGCGGGGCGCTGACAAGCCTCCGGTTCTTCAGGGAAAACATCGGGTCTTTTTCTTTCAGTTCCGCACTCATCTGGTGATGTTTTTTTGGATATACGACATGTAATTTTCAAGACAATCGGCGAGCATCGTATTCACCCCGTTGCTGGTGATGGTCCCGCCGGAGATGGCATCCACCCCGTGGACCTGCTGATCGGCCGGCAGGGTGGCCGCCCCCCCCTTCACCACTTTGATGGAGGTGAACCGTCCGTTGTCATCCAGGATCTTCTTGCCGATGAACTGGCTGGCGAATTCGTTAGTGGATATTTCAGCTCCCAGTCCGGGGGTCTCCTTGTCGTGCGAGAACTGGGCACCGACCACGACATCGAACCCCGGTCCAAAGGTGATGTTCCCGTACAGGGGGCCCCAGAGACCCACGCCGCGCAACGGCACGACGTACATCGTATTGCTATGGTTTTCGGCGATGAAGAGCGGGATCAAAAAAGGCCTCCCCATCTTCTTGTTGTAGAGCTCTTTTTTCAGGTCGATGTCGAAGGGCCGCACGGTTCCTTTCTCCAGTGTCCCGTTCCGGTAGATCCCGACCACCTCTCCGTCCTGATCGATCGCCAGTTCGGTTTTCACATAGGTAGCGTACAATTCCTCGGCATCGTTAAAGGTCGCTTCCACGTTCATAGCCGCCAGCATCCCCTGGATCTTGGCAATGGTCTTGTTTTTCTGTTGCCGTGGTTGCAGGAGCAGGGAGGTGGTCGACAGCAGGGCCGCAACGATGATCACCATGACCGACGAATAGATGAAGATATAGCGGTTGCTAAACATGCGCTTCCTCCTTGAAACCGTTGTTCAGATCTGCTTTGACTCGTGCCCGTTCCCACCGTTTCCTGCGCTTTATGATGTTTGCCTGGATCACGTAATGATCGATCAGCGGGGCAAAGACATTCATGAAGAGGATCGCGAGCATCATTCCCTCCGGGTAAGCCGGGTTGAAGACCCTGGCCAGGATGGCCAGGAAGCCGATCAGGAACCCATAGATGTATTGCCCTTTGAGAGTTTGGGCAGCGGTGACCGGATCGGTGGCCATGTAGACAGCTCCGAAGGCAAAACCACCCATGATCAAATGTTCCCAGGCCGGGATCAGCATGTAGTCGTTGAGGGCGACCAGGTTGAATATCAACCCCATCACCAATCCTCCCACCACCACCGACAGCATGATGCGCCAGCTGGCCACACCGGTAAAAAGGAGGATCATAGCCCCGATCAGGATAGCCAGCTTGGAGGTTTCGCCGATGGAACCCGGAATGAATCCCAAAAACATATCCATGGGGCTTGGGATCTTACTCACCTCCGCGATCATGGCATCCCCCAGAGGGGTGGCACCCGAAAAGGCATCGGGTTTGTCCACGATCCAGACCTTGTCGCCCGACATCTCCCCGGGGTAGGCAAAAAACAGGAATGCCCTGGCTGTAAGAGCCGGATTCAGGATGTTCATGCCGGTCCCGCCAAATACTTCTTTCCCGAAGACCACGGCAAACGCGGTGGCCAGCGCCACCATCCAGAGGGGCACATCCGGGGGCATTATCAGGGGGATCAGCATCCCCGTTACCAGGAACCCCTCGTTGACCTCATGTCCCCGGGCCTGGGCAAAACCGAATTCAATGGCCAGCCCGGTCACATAGGATACGATGACAATGGGCAGCATCTGCAGAAAGCCAAACCAGAAGTTCTGCCAGAGGCCGGTTTCCATCCCGTTGGCCAGGAAATGCTGGGACCCCACATTCCACATCCCGAACAGCAGCGGAGGCATCATGGCAATCACCACAAAGCTCATGGTCCGTTTCAGGTCAACCGCATCCCGGATATGGCTTCCGGTGAAAGTCACCTTGTCAGGAACAAAGAGGAATGCCTCAAACGCATCAAAAGTCGAATGAAGTTTTTCAAATCTTCCTCCCTTTGCAAAATTGGGTTTGATCCTGTCGAGAGCTCTTCGCAATCCTTTCATTCCAATCGGTAATTAGTACAATCCGTTTCGTTTTTTGGCATCAGGTCATTTCTGCCCGCATCAGGTTCAAACCTTTTCGCACCATAGACTGGATCTCAATCTTAGATGTATCAATGAATTCAATCAATGCAAAATCTTCGTCATCGATCTCATAGATACCCAGGTTCTCCATCAGGTCAATGTCTTCTACCAGGATGGCTTTGATCAGTTGCATCGGGTAAATATCGAAAGGGAAAACCTTCTCATACTTCCCCGTCATCACAAAGGCCCGTTCACCTCCATGCAGGTTTGTATCCAGGCGGTATTTCTTCTTCGGATGCAACCAGGAAAAAAACTGGCTGTAAAAACTGAATTTATTCAATCCCGGAGAAGCCCATCCAAAAAATTCGTAATAGTCTCCTTCAGGGATTACCGTCAGTTGGGAATCATAGAATCCGGCATAACCATCAGCTGCAATTCTGGTTCCGGTCAGTACATTCCCGCTGATGTACCGGGGATTCCCTTCCCGGTGAGTTCCCTTCCGGTGGTTCCCCTCCCGGTGGTTCCCCTCCCGGTGATTCCCCTCACGTATATTCCTCTGCACCATCTCGCTGATGCAGGCGCCTGCGAGACTTTTATAATAAGCAGGCTGCCGGACCATCGAGCCTGTCAGCGCATAGATCTTTGTGGCATCGTATCTCCCTGAAAGGAATAACCGTCCGATCATCAGCACCTCCTGCGGGCGAAGGTACCACACCACATCTCCTTTGTTGATCGGATCCAGCCTGCTGATCTGGGTGCTGACATTTCCGGTGGGGTGAGGCCCCGTGAAGCGGTTCAGCTGCACGCCTCTGGTTTCGAGGAAGATGCTGGATGTGGCAGGATCGTCCGGTACATTCAGGTGCACCTTACCGGAGGTAAGTTTTCGGATGGCATCAATCCCCGTCCGGAAGGCTTCGGCCTGGCCTTCCACAATGAAATTGTAGTCGGGGGCGAGCGGACTGGTATCGAATGCAGAAATACAAATGGCTTTGGGATCGTCGGCCGGATTGGCGATGATGCTGTAAGGCCGTTGCCGGATAACCGGCCAGATTCCGCTTTTGAGCATCTTTTCTACCACCTGCTCACGTTTCAGCACCCCGGGATCGGCATCCCCGAAATCGACATATTCGTTTGCCCCATCCGCTTCAACAATCACTTCCTGCAGCAGACGCTTAGGCCCGCGCCGGATCTCTTTGATCGTCCCGCTAACCGGAGAAGTAAAGTTGACCTGCTCCTTGTATTTATCAAAAAAGAGAGGCGATCCTGCCCTGACCTCCTCTCCGGGCTGCACAAGCAGCCTGGGGGCTATCCCTATGAAATCGGTGGGTTTGGAGGCGAATTTCCGGGGAAGCAGCAACACCAGATCCTTCGCAGCTTCCCCTATAAGTTTAATGTCAAGGCCTTTCTTAACTTTTATAGTTGCAGGCATTATAGGTATATATCTAAATAATCGGAGCCTG
>QYQJ01000132.1 GCA_007280875.1 Bacteroidota bacterium | reverse complement strand
GTACCTATAATTAATTATACTCTACATTATGGGTCCCGATCACGTAAAAGATAATGATCGGCGTGTTGCAGATGAAGGCCGGACTTCTCCGTAGATGCCAGGAATCATGGATTGAGGATCCGGCATAAACATAGACTCCATCGGAGAATGCTTCAAACGCACTCTTCATGGACTGAGCAAGTACCGAATTTTTCGCTGCCTCGCTATCCCCTTTGGTGTGGTTAATGTACAATCCGCTGTTTTTTGTATGGGTGTCGTAAAAGACGGTGATCCCGAATCCTCCGAACTCGTCGTAAAAGTCATCCAGCGCCTGCTCCAGCTCGGGGATGCCGGTAAAACCCAGCTTCTTGACAAGATCCTTCACGGGGGGAGAGTTGATGATCGAGTTTTTCAGGGCTTCATAGGAGATGTTCTCTCCTTTGATATCGATGTCAAATCCATATTCCCGCACATGACAGGCCGACCATTCAAACGGATAATAGATGGATTGCGTGAGAATGGGGAACAAACTGCCGGGGCCTTCATGCCCGAACGCGTAATACCCTCCGCCATCCTTATGCAGCCAGCAATCGCTGCTCATGGTCCTGACAATGCCATCCGTCATGGAAGTGATTATCCAGGATGTGATTGAGAAAATGATTTTGCAGATGTCGTTTTCCCAACCTGCAATGCCCAACCCGCTTTTCAACTGATGCAGGTTCTCTTTCGTGAAATCTATGTTGTTTGTTTTCCGGGCCTGTACCGTATAAGTATTGTGAATGATATCGGGATAAATGGGGTAAGGCACATAGATTCCATTTCCGTTCAGCATATTAAAATCACCCAGTGTCAGATACATTTCTGATATTTTAATCATCTCACCCAGGGGTCTTTCCGGCACATACTCTCCGTCAGGATTTGCAAATACATTCAGGATCACTGTTTTCCCGTTTATGGTACCTGAGAGCCTGAAGGGCCCGGCAAATCCCAGCAGTTCTGTCTGGTCCTGGTAGAGGTAAACAGTCTCAATGGTGGAGGGATAGACCTCAAAATCGGATGCCGTGTGATGCCAGATGCCAGATGCCGGATAACGGATGCCGGATCAGAAGGTAGCATGAATGAACCTGATGTTACCGTTTTATGAACCTGCTGACCGCATTTCCTTCGGCATGCTCCACCACCAGCAGGTACACTCCGGACGACAGGTGTCGGATATTGATCCGTTCGGTTATTCCCGCCGGCGCATTGATTTCATGCTGTATCAGGGTCCTTCCGGCCAGATCGGTAACGATCAACCGGCAGGTTGCCAGCTGTTTTTGAAACCGGATCCGGATAAACTCGTCGGCAGGATTGGGATAGATGACCAGTGCATTCACGGCAGGCTGTTCTCCTGTCTCAAATCCCGCCGCATTCTCCCGGTAATCGATGGCTATTGCTTCTGATGAAATGCCTGTTGCATAAGAGGTGAGGGAATCTCCCGATGAGGAGGCGATCAGACAATATCCTGGTGTGAAATAGTCACCCACGTTCACGTATAACCGGTCGCTGATTGTATCAACCGCGGCGGAAGTAATATAGGTGAAGAGAGAAGAGCCCGGATCGGGAATGATGGTTGAGTCGGCAATGAGCATGGTGTTCAGGTTTACGGAACCGATACCGTTGTTAATCACTACGTAGATCAATGAGTCGTTGATCCCGCAACCGTTTCCGATGGTTACTCCGAACAGGTGGTTCTGGAAGGCACCTGTTTCCGGATCATAGACGGTCAGGCTCCCCAGGTCAGGAACCCCATATGGCGTCTTATTGACTGAGATGAGTTGATCCTTGTAAAGATACAGGTTGAAGATGCCCACCGCATCGCTTCCTAGTTGTATCTCCCGAACCAATGTCCAGGTGGCGGGATCGATCACGGCAATTTTTCCGTCACTCCCCATCCAACCTCCATTTACCGCCATGTAAAGAGAGTCGTGGGCACATACAATCCCGGCGGCCTCTCCTGAGATCCCTTCTATATTGGTGACCAGTGAAAGGTCGGAAGTGTCACGAACTGAAGCAAAGTAGGTGGTGATGGGATACTGCTTCGAGACGACAAGTTTTCCGTCACAGATTACCAGTTTGTTTACGCCTGAATCGGCAACGGCTGCTATCCTATCCAGGGTATTGAGGTTATATTTTGCGATGGTATCCTGCGCGCTGACATAGGCAAATGGTTCGATGATCAGGATATCCTGCACCGACTGTGTAAAAATGGCCCCAAAGATAGCGGTTGCCTGGTTGGCAGGATCGTACTGCTGCAGTGTTACGTAATCTTCAAACGGAGGCATAAATTCGAACTTCCCGCTGTTTCCCGTAATGACTTGTTTGACATGGAACCCCTGTCCTGTTCCGGACAGGCAAATAAAGATCAACAGCCCAGTGGCAAATGCATTGTACAACTTTTTCATGTGTTTGAACGATTAAATTAAACCTGAGTCCGGAAGGTCATCCGGAAAAAGAACCATCAATAGGGAGCAAATGTAAAAAGTATTTTCGATTTTCCCTTCCTGCCTTCTGCCTCCTGCTCTTTAGCCTAGCCGCAATGAATTGAGGCTCTACCGATGCCCTCCTACCTTCACCGAATGCGCGATTAATCGCGCTATCCCCTATAACCGGCACCACCCAGTACAGCCGCCATTCATGGCGGCTCAAAAGCCCTTCATGGCGGCTCAAAAGCCATTCATGGCGGCTCAAA
This sequence comes from Bacteroidota bacterium, assembly GCA_007280875.1. GTDB lineage: Bacteria > Bacteroidota > Bacteroidia > Bacteroidales > FEN-979 > QYOJ01. Next base: position 9,056 of record QYQJ01000132.1, on the reverse strand, counting down.
AGCCCTTCATGGCGGCTCAAAAGCTATTCATGGCGGCTCAAAAGCTATTCATGGCGGCTCAAAAGCTATTCATGGCGGCTCCATTCATCCCCTCATCCCTTCATCCCAGACTATAGAGCAACTTGATCTCCTCCGCCCAGATCGTATCATCCGGCGTCTCCAGGATCAAAGGCAGGTCATCGAACCGGGAATCGTGCATGATCCGTTTGAAGACCAGCAACCCGAGCGTTCCTTTTCCGATGCTTTCGTGACGGTCGACCCGGCTTCCCAGCGGCTTCTTGGCATCGTTCAGGTGCATTCCGCGTAGGTAGCTGAAGCCGATCACCTCATCGAAATGGCTGAAGGTCTCATCGTATCCCTGGTCGGTGCTCAGGTCGTATCCAGCAGCAAACGAGTGGCAGGTGTCGATGCAGACCCCGATCCGGCTTTTATCTTCCACATGATCAATCATAAAAGCAATCTGTTCGAAGGTATAACCCAGGTTGCTTCCCTGTCCGGCCGTATTCTCGATCACGGCAGTTACCCCTTTGGTTTTTTCTAGCGCCATGTTGATCGACTCGGCGATCAGTTTCATGCAGGCTTCGTCGGTGATCTGTTTCAGGGTGCTGCCCGGATGAAAATTCAGCCGGTCGAGCCCCAGCAGCTCGCAGCGTTTCATCTCGTCCAGAAAGGAACTCCGCGATTTCTTCAGAGCTGACGGCTCCGGATTTCCGAGGTTGATCAGGTAGCTATCGTGCGGCAGGATATGCTTTGGCAGGAAATGGAACTTCTCGCAATTCGCTTTGAACCGGGAGATGTTGTCGTTGCTCAGCGGGGGCGAGAACCACTGCCGCTGGTTCTTGGTAAAAAGGGCAAATGCCTTCGCTCCGATCTCATGCGCATTCACGGGTGCATTCTCCACTCCTCCGGCAGCGCTGACATGGGCTCCGATGTATTTCATGGTTTCTGGGATTTGTTGCAAGTATAAGGAATTATCGTGAATGTCGTGAATATTATGACCCGAGACTCGTGACCTGATGACTCTGTGCCTTTGTGCCCCTGTGCCTTTGTGCCCCTGTGCCTTTGTGGTGAAGTCTTTTGTTTACTATATTTGAACAATCCAAACAGTCAGTCATGAAAATTTTTTTCCTCCTGCCCCTGATAATCAGCTTCCTGATATCGACATCCGTTTTTTCCCAGGTCCAGCCGCTGACCGGCAACGAGCTTCCCGGGGCCATCCTGTCGGGCACTTCGACCTATGATCCCCAGAGCATTTGGAATTATTCGGGTGATGCTGCTCCGGTCCTCTCCGAATACGGTTTCAACTCCCTGCTGGTACAGAATTTTACGGTGGGCCAGGAAAATTTCATGCTCCAGGCATACCTTATGAACACCCCGGAGGCAGCCTATGGGATGTATTCGACCAGCATCCTGAAATGCTCAGTTCAGGATTCCATAACCAGCTGGGATTGTCTGGCGCAGAGCCAGTATCAGGCAGCCTACGGCCCCTTTTATATTGTCATCACCAATGAATCAGGCCCGGCTTCCCTTCCATACAGTTATACTATCATGCAGAAATTCATGCTGCTGAATCCCCAGACACCTTTGAAGCTTCCTGACGTGTTCGACGCCCCTGCATTCGAAGGCAACCGCAATCAGGTCGATTTTGTCAGCGGCATGCTGGGGATGCAGAACAGTCTCCTGGGGTGGGAGAACCTGATCGTGGGAGTGCGCTTTGCCATGTTTGCCGTGATCCTTCCCGATCCCCGCGGCGAGATCTATTTTGCCCAGATCTCCTTTCCCACCCAGGCCGATTTGTACAACTTTCTCACACGGGCCAAACTGATGCAGAACGGCGTACCGGTTCAGGCGTACAACAATTATGGATTTCTGTTCCGTGAGTTCACCCCGGTCGATCCTTCCAACCCATTGACCATCTATTTTCTCCAGTGTACCCAACCGGTTTCGATTGCAGAGGTGACGGAGGAATAGCGGACAGGAGCAGTTTTGTGGTGAAGGGGTGGAAATAGTGGTAGTAGCGAGAGTAGTGGGGTTAATTACGAGACTGCTTTAAATCTTTTTTCATTGATTTTTTAGTTATGAAGGGTTAACCTTTTAATCCTTTCCCGGATTAATGGCAAAAAATGCCATGACATTATTCCGGGAGAAATTTCGAAGTGAATCAGCCCGCAGACCGGGATTTGATTATTCTTCCAGGGGATCTTATTTCATTACTATTTGTGCAAAACGCCGGTACCATTTTTTCGGTGAAATACGGGATCATACCATGACGTTAACGTTTGCAGGTAGGATTGCTTGGGAATGCTGGTACGCCATCCCGTCGCATGCCGCGTCTCTACGGCATGCCACGGCTCTACCGCATGCGTTGTCCCTACCGGATCAACCCCAACCCCTCCTTCGCCGACTCATCGGTGGGCTTGATCAATAACACTTTGTTGAACAGCACCTGGGCTTCGCGGTACTTGCCGAGTTTCAGGGTGGTCCAGGCATAGAGGATCATGCTGTCGTAATCGAACGGCCAGAGGTTAGCCACCTTTTCCAGGTACTTCTCCGCCCTGGTGTAATCCTCGCGGCCGTAATAGATCGATCCCAACCGGTAATTGGCCAGGGTATTCTGAGGATCGATCTGGAGGATGTCGTTGTAGAGGGTGATAACCTGATCCCAGTTCCCAAGCGCAGATACGGGATAGGCCAACCCGAATTTCGCCTCGATGGAGTATGGTTTCAGTTTGATGGCTTTCTGATAATAAGCCGCCGATTCGGTGAACAATCCCTCCTGGTAAGTCATCCAGCCAAGCCGCAGGTTGAGCTCATACGAGTCCTCCGTGTATACATCTTTCAGCGCTTTGATGGCTGCGGTGCGGTCGTTCTTCCACTCCAGCATGTAACTCTTTTCAAAAGCGGCCTGGAGGGTTTTGTAGTTCACCTGGGCACCGGATTGCAGCGCCAGGGAAAAAAGTATCCCTGTGATTACCAGGGAGCCGATCTGCTTCTTCATAGTTTCCATTTTAATCCCAAAAATACACTGTTTGTCTGATATTTCATGACCCGGGTCTGCTGTACGACCACCTCCCGGGTTCCATCTGTCCCGTTCACGAAGAACCGGATCTCGCTCTCCCGCTCGAAAAACTGGTATACCAGAGCCAGATCCAGTTGTCTGAACAGGGGAAAGATCAGAGATCCGCCGGCCCTGAATCTTACCCGGTCGCTGTTGTTGTATACGATCAAGCCATTCCCCAGGTTGCCGTTGGCAATGTTCCCGAAAAGAAAATCCCCCTCCGCCCAGAGCCATTTCGTGACTTTCACTCCGAGCATCTGGAGTATGATTACCCGGCCGTTTCCCGATTCCATCAGGGCAAAGAGCATGGTGTTTCCATAGAAGGATAGATTGCCCAGCGGATAGTATGTAAGCGAAATCCCTGCCTGGACCTGGGTCCGGTCGTTCAGGTTCGACCAGCTTCCAAACAACCCGGCGGAGAGGATCCCAAAGTCTTTGGTCAGCATCAGGGAGGCCACCATATTTATGAACGACGTATCCTGTTGCCGGATCCGGTAATCCTCTTCCTGTAAAATATAGGCTGCAGAAATGTTGGTAGAGGAACCAAAAACCAGATGAATGGCCGGTTCGATCCGGAACCCGTCCACCAAACGAATAGAAGAGCCCAAATGGGCCTCATGCTGGGTCAGATGATAATCAAACGATGGGTTTCGGGTCTGAGCAGCAGTAGTAAACTGAAACAGTTTTCGCTTCCTGAAATTCAAATAGCCGTATCCCACGGTAAGGCTGACCCGCTTCGACACGTTTAATGTCCCCTGCAGGTAGCCATAGTAGCTGTCCCCGTAAAGATCCTGCTGGCCGTAGATGCTGTCCGGTCCCATCAGGGCACGCGGGTCGCTTTTCCTGTATGCATCACTCAGGGTATAGCCCAGTTCCAGGGAGAGGAGATCGAGGATACGGCGCTGGAATCCCACCTCTTTTTTCAGCTCTTCCGGAAATGTTGCGGTCAGCGCATAGGCCTCAGAAGGACGGTTGGAAGCAAGCAGGGAATAGTAGAGAGAGGCATTGGTATAGGAATCAGCACCATTGAAATTCCTTGCTTTCCGGTACTGTTCTGTAGCCAGGATGTACTGACCCTTTTCATACCGGGCTGTTCCCATCCGGACACGCAGGTAGAAGTAGTCAATATCGTGCTTCAGGGCCTCTTTCCCGAGGGTCAGCAGGGAGTCCCACTCCTGGTTCAGGTAGAACCGGTAGGTCTCCCGGTCAACCTCCGGAAAGGTAAGCTGGGCAAACCCGGGAGATGCCTGAAAGAGGAAAAGCAGGGGAAAAAGCCAGAGATTCCTCATTTTTGTTCTGGTTTCAGTGTCAATACGGTATCCTCTTCCTGCCTATTGATCCGGATCTGTTCAATCCCGTACTTGCCAATCCGGAAACGGACCTTCACCTGCCGGGAGATCCGTCGGCCGATCCGGAGGGTGGTGGTGGCATCCATCTCGATCAGGGCATCGGTCAGGTCATCCTCAAACCGGGTATAAACCAGGGAGTAATCCGCCTTCAGGAAAGTATAGAAGGGGGCGATGAAATCCTGCAGGAAGATGATCCAGGGATTGTTCATCAGATGCAGCGGATAGGTATCGGTCACCTCCAGCCCTTTGTAGAATCCGGTGACCACTTTCCAGCCGCCCAGGAACAAGGCGAATAGGAGGGAGCTTTTCTTCCCTTCAAAATGGGTGAAATAATGGATGAATCCGTCGTACCGGAAATAAGCCCGGGAGTTGCTTTTTTCACAATAGATATAGGTATAGTTAAGCGGATCGGTCAGGACCTGCCAGGTCAGCGTTTCCACGTTCCCATCCGCACGGGTCGCCGTATAACTAATTTTTTGTCCGGGAATAAAATGAAATGCCTTTTCCAGGGCGGACTGCTGTTCGATATTAGAGACCTGCTCATCCTGTTTGGGTTTCTCGAACGATTTCAACTGATACCCCTTCTCTCCTTTCACCATATAATGCCCCAGTGGATAATCGAGGATTTTAGACCCAACCGAAGGGGTCGACTGGATCTGGAAATGGATATGCGGATAAGGGGAACGGCCGCTGTTCCCGCAATGGGCGATCAGATCGCCTCGTTTCACCGTGTCACCGCTTTTTACAGTAATCGAATCTTGTTTCAGGTGGCTGACCTGCGAATAGAGCTGGTACCCGTGATGGATCACCACCGAATTGCCCCAGTTATCATCCAGGTTGACCGACCCGACGTCGTTGTCATCCACGGTGTTGATGGCCTCCACCACCACTCCGTCAGCAGGCGCCAGTACAGGCTTATTATAAGCCAGGTACTCCTGCCGCACCGTTCCTTCGCCGGTATAAGTAGTTTCCTCATCGGAAAGGATCTCATAATCCCAGGCATGTTTCCAGTCGGTCTGGTGGGTATGCTCCCCGTCTTCCCCCTGGGTCACCTTCCAGGTTCCGAAAAATGGCAGGAAGATCGGGAACCAGGGGATCTCCCCGAACCGCCCGATTGAATTTTTCTGGGCATAGAGGTTCTTTTCCGGAGAGTAATGCTGGTAGAGTATCAGCTCCGGCTTCCGAAAGAAGCGTTCCCTGAATTTCAGGATATAAAGAAAGACCAGTACGATGATGTTGAAAGGAAGGGAGAATACCGATAGCTGAAAAAGCGAAAAGAGAGTGTTGGTGCTGGTGATGAGCAGGGAGACCAGCGGTGTTAGCAGGATGACCCAGAGGTACGAGTATTTCGACGGGACAAGGAAGAATCCTCCGATGGCAATGGAGGTGAGGATGAAATTGAACCCGATATACCCGGCGCTGAGTTCATACACATTGGCCCCGATAAAGAGGTAATAGGCATAGGCCGAGAAGTAGCCGATCAGGGTGAGGGTAAAGGCGATCCGGGAGTAGATCAGCAGCCCGATCGCTACCAGGATGCCTGCCAGCAGATGATACTGGAAGAAGATGGCTCCCAGTGACCGGAAATAGAGTTTCACCGACCAGGGTATCTGGAGTTCGTTGAGCCAGGTATAGGTCTGAACGGCTGTCATCTCCCCCATGTTGAACAGTTCGTTCATCATGAAGATCCCTTTCTCACTGACCGTAAGTGCAGTAAATTGCCGCGCAGCCAGGGTCACGATCCAGATCGAAGCAAGAAAAGAGATGCTCAGGAATGGGAGTCCGTATTTCCCCACCACCCCTTCCATGGTAATAGTGATGAAAAGAGTCAGCACGCTGATGAAGAGCAGCAATACATAGAACTCGACAGAGGGCTGGTAATAGATCCCGATCCCGAGCCCGACCAGCAGGCTGTTGAATCCGTAATACCCCGCTTTGATATTGTGGGTGTTGAATCCAATGAGGTAGGCGATCAGATTTGAAATAAGGACCGCTGCCAGTCCGGCGATCCCGGCCGTTACATCAAAAAAGCTAACCCCAAGCAGGATCAGGGCAAAGAGCTTGTTGTTGGAAAAGAAGACCTGTCCGTAGCTGTTGAGCACACCGGTGCAGAAATAGGGGCAGAGGGCTTTGATCCGGCTGATCATCCGCATGGTTTAAAGGGCAAATTTCCGCAAATATTCCGGTATTTTCTCCATCGCTGTGATGCTTTCGAGTTTCTCCCCCTCCCGGATCACGTGGACATGGCTCGCTTCGTCGATCAGTACCACCCGCGGACGGAGGGTGATGAACTGCATCCACTGGGTCATGTTGTAGGCTCCCACGTTGTGTACCACGATGTGTTCCCCTTTGTTCAGGAGCGGCAGACTTACATTCTCCCGGATCACGTCGATGTTCATACAGAGTGGGCCGTAAAGCATCGTATCTTCGGCGTAGTGCGTAAAGGGTTGCGCCGGGGTGATCTTGTGGTCGTACCAGAAGGAGGTGAAGAGAATGTTCACTCCGATGTCGAGGATGGTAGTCCGTTTTCCGGTGCTGGAGCGCTTATTGGAGATCACCGTCCCCAGAAGGTAGCCGGCATCATCCACCAGAGCCCGTCCGGTCTCCAGGATCAGCAGCGGTAGCTTGTCTTTCTTGAAATTGGCATTGAGCAGAGCACTGGCAATCGCTTCCGCGAACTCATCGACCGATGGGTTGGTATCCACCCCGGGCAGATAGGAGCCCTTCAGGGTGTTTTTTGAAGCGAATCCACCCCCCATATCGATGTATTTGATGTCGTGGTTGAACTTTTCCCGCAGGGAGGTGGTCAGATCGGCCAGTTTCATGGCTGCAGTGCCATAAGCAAACGGTGCCAGCATGAAGGTGCCAATGTGGGTATGCAGCCCCACCAGCTCCATCCGGCCCGAATGCATGATCTTGTTGATGGCATCCCAGGCCTGCCCGTTCTCGTAATTGAAGCCGAACCGGTCCCACATGGGATAGACGCCGGTATCCATGTTGACGCGGATCGCCACCCGCGGTTTCTTGTTGAGCTGCTCGCTCAGGTTCACGATGGTGTACAACTCCTCCAGGTGGTCGATGTGGATGAGGGAGTCGTGCCCGATGGCCTTGGTCAGGTCCTCCACGGTCTTCTCCGGGCCGTTGAAGATGATCTTTCTGCCGTTGACCCCCAGAGCCAGCGCCTTGTCATATTCGAAGCCCGAAACTACCTCGGCCCAGGAACCCTCCTGGTGGAAGATGCTGCATACGGCATTCAGGTAGTTGGTCTTGTACGACCAGGCAAACTGCACTTTCGGATAGCGGATCTCGAAAGCTTTTCTGGCATTCCGGATATTGCTCCGGAGGGTCTTCTCCGAAATCACAAAGAGGGGAGACCCGTGCTCCTTGATCAGGTCGGCAACGGCTACCCCGTCGATCTGGGGCATAGGAGCGTATTCGGTACGCATCCCGAATTTGTTCGGCATGCTCGATTCCAGTCGCTTCAGGACGGGACGTTCATATCGGATTTTTGGCATGTTTATCTCTTTTGCTTGAGAAGGGATGAATCCCGTCTGTACGTGGATTTTCTACTCTATAATTCTCCGTTGATTGATATTTGCTCAAACTCTTCGCGGTCGACGATCATATCCCAGGCGTAGCGGATGAACATCTTCCCTACGGTAAAATCGCTGTAGGGCTCGACCTTTTCACCCAGGGCCAGTCTCACCAGTGCCACGGGAATATTTTGTCCGACACCGGCCGACAGGTAGATCCAGGCCGGCATCCGGGGATTGATCTCAAGCAGGTGAATGGTGCCGGTTTTGTCTTTCATCAGTTCCAGCTCAAATCCCCCTCTCCACTTTGTATTCTTGAGGAATTTGCGGGTCATCTCCAGCATCTTATTATCGGCAATGCTGATCCCTCCCCAGGCTTTCCCTTTGTCGGTGATATACTGTTTCCTCATCGGGATGGCGGCGATGGTATTTCCTTTACCGTCGCCCAGTCCGGTGACGTTGAACTCGGTCCCGTGAATGAACTCCTGGATGATGATCGGGAGCCCCCACCGGGCACTGATTTTATTAAAAGCACTCTTCACCTGGTCGGTGTTGTAGGCCACCAGGGCATCATAGAATTTCCCCTTGACGATGACCGGCCAGGAGAAATCATTTCCCAGGCTGTAGATGGCGCTCAATTCGTAGATGGCTTTGCTCTTCGGTACATGGAGCTGGTATTTTTTACCGAATTCATTCAGGTTCACCTTCTGCCGCTCTTCGAACTGTTCCATAGTAGGGAGAAACATACGGATCCCCAGTTTTTTCAGTTTTTGCTCGATCCGGATAAAGGGGTAGAGCTCCGCATCGAAGTTGGGAATGATCAGATCCAGGTTCTCTTTTCCGTGGATATATTCCAGCCTGGACAGCAACAGATCCGTTCCGGCTGTCGGGTAGGGGATCTGATAGGTATGGTCTACGAGATCGTGCATGTAGATGCCGGGCTCCAAAGATTCATAGGAGAGTCCGATGATCCGGACATCGAAATCGGGAGCCTCCCGGAGACACCGGATCACGGCAACACCCGGACCCGGACTGTCGATCGCATTCAGGCCGGTAACCCCGATGTTAAGCGCCCGTTTCATGAGGCACCTCACCGAGCAGATCACTCTGGCGCAT
>QYQJ01000095.1 GCA_007280875.1 Bacteroidota bacterium | reverse complement strand
GCAAAAGGTACTCTTGTTCAATCATATAATCCATGTCCCTCGTTTTCAATTATCAATTATCAATTATCAATTACCTCACCACCTCCTCCACCGCCTCCACCACCGCTCGTACAACCGTATCCACCATCTCATCCGTCAGATCGTAATAAACCGGCAGAGTAATCTCCCTGGAAAAGTTATCAAACGAAACCGGATAATCCGGCATCCGGTATCCGGCATCCTTGTAATAACTCATCAAGGGCAGAGGAACGAAGTGGACATTCACCGCCACCTCCCGCCTGAAGATCCCGGCTATGATCCGGTCGCGTTGCTCTTTCGTGATGCCCCTGATGCGAAGCAGGAAAACGTGGTATGAGGAGGTTTTTTCCGGGGTCTCAAACGTGGGGAGTTGAGCCCAGGGGTAATTGCTAATAGTATCGGCATAACGGTGGAAAATGGCTTTCCGCCGGGGCAGCATATCGGCGTCGTACCGTCCCAGTTCCACCATTCCCATAGCTGCCTGAAGGTCGGTCATATTGTATTTATACCCCGCCTCCACGATGTCGTACCGCCAGCTCCCGATCTGTGTTTTAGCCAGGGCATCTTTGGTCTGTCCGTGCAGGGATGCGATGTTCAATTTCCCGTAAACCGCTTCATTGTCAAACGGTGGAGGAAGGTTCAGGCACACGGCTCCTCCTTCAGCTGTCGTCAGGTTCTTGACAGCATGGAATGAATAAACGGTGACGTCAGTCAGGTTACCGGTACGCTTCCCCTTGTATTGTCCTCCGATCGAATGGGCAGCATCCGAAAGCACCAGGATCCGCCCGAGCAATTCCTGCTCCCGGGTAGCCGGGCGGAACTGTTTCAGCATATCGGACCGTTTCACCAGGGCATTGATTGTATCGTAGTCGCAGGGGAATCCGGCCACATCCACCGGAATGATCGCTTTGGTGCGGAGAGTAATCGCTTTTTCAATGGCTTTTAACGAGACATTGAAATCCTCACCCGCATCCACGAAGACCACCTTCGCCCCGCAATGAACCACCACATTGGCAGTGGCACAATAGGTGTAAGCCGGCACGATCACCTCATCCCCTTCCTGAATGCCGAACCAGCGCAGCATCAGCTCCAGTCCCGCTGAACCCGAACTGACACACAGGGTAGCCGCGTGTCCCCCGTATTCTGTAAGCATCTTTTCGAACTGCTTCGTCCGCGGGCCGGTGGTGATCCACCCCGAATAGAGCGCTTCAACGACGGCGTCGGCGATCTTTTTATCCATCCGGGGCGGGGAGAACGGAATCATTGATAATTGAAAATTGAGAATTGAGAATTGATAATTATTTGGTTTTGCAGGTTTTGATTATAGAAGTTAGAAGTTTAAGCAGTTCATTGTTATCCTTTAATAAAGATTGGAACAGTTTCAGTTCAATGTACCCCGTATCTTTTAAAATATTTAGCCAATAGTCAGTTTCATTTGCCTCCTTCAGGGATATCGATAGTTTATGTATGAAGTCTGCATTACTTTCTGCATGTTCACTCTCTCTGACTAAGGCTCCTATACCAGTTCCACTTCTTAATATTTGCTTAGAGAGGGTATATTCTTTTTTTTCCTCACATAGGAATTTATAAAGTTTCACTATCCGGAGTGAAAAAGCATAACTCTTTGCTTTGATAACATTGTCCTTTTTCATAAAGGAATCATTATCAATTGTCAATTATCAATTGTCAATTAATGAGTTTGCAACCAATCGGTGATGTTTCTCTCCACGCGCTTGATCACCTCAGAAGTATCGGATTTCACAAACTTCTCTCCCGTGATCTGCTCGTAGAGCTCGATGTAGCGCTCGGAAATCTGGTTCACAATGTCATCTGTCATTTCAGGAACCTGCTGCCCCTTGTTTCCCATGAAGTTATTCGCCATCAACCACTCCCGCACGAACTCTTTCGACAGCTGTTTCTGCTGTTCGCCTTTTGCCTGGCGCTCTTCATATCCATCCAGGTAAAAATAACGGGAGGAATCGGGTGTGTGGATTTCATCGATCAGGTAGATGCGCCCGTCGTCTCCTTTCCCGAACTCATATTTGGTGTCGACCAGGATCAGCCCTTTCTCATTCGCCATTTTCGTTCCTATTTGAAAGAGTTCCTTTGTATACTTCTCCAGTAAGGTATAATCCTCTGCAGATACCAGGCCCTGCCTGATGATCTCCTCTCTGGAGATATCCTCATCGTGTCCCTCTGTGGCTTTAGTGGTAGGGGTGACGATCGGCTCAGGGAATCGTTCGTGCTCTTTCATGCCATCGGGAATGGATATGCCGCAAATTGCACGGGAACCGTTTTTATATGATCGCCAGGAACTCCCGGTGAGATATCCGCGAATGATCATTTCCACCGGAAAGGGTGTGCAATATTTTCCAATGGTAACGCTGGGGTCCGGACTGTCGATCTTCCAGTTAGGACAGATATCGGTTGTGGCATCCAGGAATTTCACTGCAATCTGGTTTAAAACCTGTCCTTTATAGGGGATCCCGCGGGGCAGAACCACATCAAACGCGCTGATGCGGTCGGAGGTGACCATCACCAGGTACTTGTTATCGATGTTATATACGTCACGTACTTTCCCTTTGTAGAGACTCTTCTGTCCGGGGAAATGGAATTCAGTTTTGAGGATTACATTCTGCATGATGAGGAAAAGATTTGGTTGTCGCAAAGATAGAACTTTTTCGTGGTGCCATGGCACCACTGCACCATGGCACTATTTGGAATACGCCCTGATGATCCGGCTCACCAGTTTATGCCGGAGGATATCGGTTTCGTCGAGGTAGACAAACGAGATACCGGGGATATTGTTCAGGATGGACTGGGCGTGGATGAGTCCCGATTGCTGCTTCTCGGGAAGATCCACCTGTGTGATGTCGCCGGTGACGATGAACTTGGCCGATGCTCCCATCCGGGTCAGGAACATCTTCAGCTGTCCGGGTGTGGTATTCTGTGCTTCATCCAGGATAGCAAACGCATTGTTCAGTGTTCGTCCGCGCATGAAGGCAAGCGGAGCTACTTCGATGGTGCCGTCTTCCAGGAAAGCCAGCAATTTCTGGGTGGGAAGCATGTCGCGCAGCGCATCGTAGAGCGGTTGCAGGTAAGGGTCGAGCTTCTCTTTGAGGTCGCCCGGTAAAAATCCAAGGTTCTCCCCGGCTTCCACAGCAGGCCGGGTCAGAATAATCCGCTGGACTTCCTTGTTTTTCAAGGCTCTGATGGCCAGAGCTACAGCCGTGTAGGTTTTTCCGGTCCCGGCGGGCCCGATCGCGACCATCAGGTCATCGTGGTCAATCGCCTCCACCATCTTTCGCTGATTGGGAGTACGGGCCCGGATGAGCAATCCGTTGCGACCATGGACCAGGACCCCGCTCTGGTGCCCTTCAGGCTTCAACGGGAGATCCCCGTTATCGGAAGCAAGGATATAGGTAATGTCACCTTTGGTCAGCCGGCCGAAATTTTCATAGTGCAGCATGAGGGTGGCGAACTTCTCTTCAAATTCAAGCAATAACGACTCTTCCCCGATCGCCTTGATCTCGTTATCACGGGCAATGATCTTCAGTTTCGGATAGAAACTACGCACTTCTTCCAGGTTCTGATCGTTTACACCAAAGATCTCCAGAGGGTCGGCCGACTCGATCCGGATAATTTTTTCGCTCATGTAAAAAATATATACCTTTGATTCGCAAAAGTACAAATAAATCAATGGCTGTCATCACGCTGACCAGCGACTGGGGATGGAAAGATCACTACCACGGAGCCGTAAAAGGGGCTATCCTTCGCCAGCTGTCCGATGCTGTGATCGTGGACGGTTCACACGACATTCCCTCTTTTGATCTCAACCAGGCGGCGTTCATCATCCGGAACTTTTATCCCAACTTTCCCGAAGGCACCGTACATATCATCGGGATCAACACCGAAGCTTCCATCGAAAGTCCGCACACCCTGGTGCTGCACAAAGGGCACTACTTTGTGGCAGCCGACAATGGCATCTTCTCCCTGATCTTCGATGAATCCCCGGAGAAAATCATCGAACTGGATATCCTGCAGGACTCCGACTACTTCACCTTCTCTACCCGGGATGTCTTTGTGAAGGCCGCCTGCCACATCGCGGCCGGGAAGCCCATGGAGGAGCTCGGACACAGGAAGGATAAGGTACTGACCCGAATGGCTTTTCAGCCGGTGATCAGCGGCAATCAGATCAAAGGGAAGGTGATCTACGTGGATCACTCCGGCAACGCCTTTGCCAACATCACCGAAAACCTCTTCAAATCCACCGTGAAGAACCGGAAATTTACCATCACTTTCCGCTCCCCATCCTACCGCATCACCCGCCTCAGCAAATCCTACCAGGATGTCCACGAAGGGGAAATGCTGGCTTTCTTCAGCACCAGCGGCTACCTCGAGATCGCGATCAACCGCGGCGACGCCAGCAGCCTGCTGGGACTGCGGCCGGATACATCGGTATTGATAGAGCTAGAGTAATCCTCAGTCCTCAGTCCTCAATCCGCAGTTGGCAATTATCCGGCATCCGGCATCATTGTCACTGCGAGGAGCAGAGCGACGAAGCAGCGGCATCCGGCATCATTGTCACTGCGAGGAGCAGAGCGACGAAGCAGCGGCATCCGGCATCATTGTCACTGCGAGGAGCAGAGCGACGAAGCAGCGGCATCCGGCATCATTGTCACTGCGAGGAGCGGAGCGACGAAGCAGCGGCATCTGGTATCACAACGAAAAGTGTAACTTTGCACTTCCAAGGGAAAAACTCCATGTACACGCTTTTCAAGAAGGAATTGAACGGATTTCTGAATTCCCTGATCGGGTATATTGTGATCGTCGTGTTTCTTCTGACCATTGGGCTCTTTCTCTGGGTATTTCCGTTGCAGTTCAACATCTTTGACTTCGGATATGCCAATGTGGACGGGCTTTTTCTGCTGGGACCCTTCGTGTTCCTCTTCCTGATCCCGGCCATTACCATGCGGTCGTTTGCCGAGGAGCGGAAAAGCGGAACACTGGAACTGCTGATGACACAACCGCTGACCGACCTCCAGGTGATCCTTGCCAAGTTCTGTGCCGGTGTGGTTCTGGTGGGTTTCTCCCTGCTCCCAACCCTGATCTATGTCTATACCGTCTACCGGTTTGGACTGCCTCCCGGAAACCTCGACCTGGGGAGTATCTGGGGATCCTATATCGGGTTGATCCTGCTTGGCAGCGTCTTCGTGGCTATCGGGATCTTCTCTTCATCTTTCACCGATAACCAGATTGTCTCCTTTATCCTTGCCGTATTCCTTTCCTTCTTCATGTATATCGGATTTGAATTACTATACACGTTCGTGATCTCTGGTAAAACCGGATTGCTGATCCAGTCGCTGGGATTAAATGCACACTACTCGTCGATGAGCCGGGGTGTGATCGATACACGCGACCTGATCTATTTTCTCAGTGTGCTGGTACTGTTCATCTTATTGACAAAACTGAAACTGGAGAGCAGGAAGTGGTGAGATGGTGAAACTTGTTGCGAGGAGCGAAGCGACGTGGCAATAGCGAGGTAGCGAAAAGCGAAAAGCGAAATGCGAAAAGCAAATAACAAAAAGCAGAATATTAAACGGAACAATGTTCTTCAGGTCACTCTGGGGGTTGTGATCATTGTGCTGGTGAACATCATTGCTTCGTTTGTTTTTACACGCGTGGACCTGACCGCTGAAAAGCGCTATTCACTCTCGCCTGCGGTGAAGTCCGTACTGAAAGGACTGAAGGATGATGTATTCTTCAGGGTTTATCTTGACGGAGAACTTCCCTCAGGGTTCCGGCGCCTTTCCAACGAAACACGGGAGATGCTGAATGAATTCAGGGCTTATAGCGATCACATCCAGTATCAATTTGTAGATCCCTCGGCTAGCCCCAATGTCAAAGAGCGGAACGACACCTACCGCCTCCTGGTGGAACAGGGGTTGCAACCGACCGATCTGCGGGTAACCAACAAGGGAGAGTCCTCCCAGTTGATCATCTTCCCGGGAGCCATCGTGGTTTACCAGGGGCGTGAAATGCCGGTCCAGTTGCTGATGACTCAGCTGGGACAAGACCCCCAGAAGGTACTCAACAGCTCCATTCAGGCGCTGGAATACAACCTGGGGAATGCTATGGACAAGCTGATCAACACCTCCAAACCCCGGGTAGCAATCCTGGAAGGACAGGGGGAACTTTCGGGAGGGGAACTGGCAGCCCTGGAAGAGGCACTGTCGGAATACTACAATGTGGAACGTATTTCCATCAACGGAAAGATCAATAGTCTGACCATCCGGTTGCAGACCGACTCATCCGGATCACCGCTTGTTAACAAATACAAGGCTCTGATTATTGCGGGTCCCGAACGGTCCTTTTCCGAGAAGGACAAATTTCTGATCGACCAGTTCATCATGCGGGGGGGGCGGGTGCTGTGGATGATCGATCCCGTGTTTGCCAGGATGGACAGCCTTCAGCAATACGCTACTACGTTGGGCATTGCAAATGACATCAATCTGGATGAGATGCTTTTTAATTATGGTGTGAGGCTGAATAAGAACCTGGTAATGGACATGAGTGCTCTGCCGATCCCGATTAAAACCGGTCAGATCGGAGACCAACCCCAGTTCGACTTTTTTCCCTGGTATTATTTTCCGCTGATCACACCCGCTACCAACCACCCCATCGTCAACGGGCTGAATGCCGTCAAGACCGAGTTCATCAGCAGCATCGACACGGTGGAGGCGCCCGGGGTGAAAAAAACGATACTGTTGACCTCTTCACCCTACTCCCGGATCGTTTATGCCCCGGTCCTGATCGACCTGGAGATCCTCCGGGATGAACCCGACCCGCGGATGTACAATGCCGGCCCGCAACCTGTGGCGGTGCTGCTGGAAGGCGAGTTCGCGTCGGCTTACCTCTTCCGGCTTCCTCCCGAAATTGAGCAAAATGAAAAGCTTTACGTCAGGAAAAAGAGTGAACCCACGCGCATGGTGGTGATCGCTGACGGAGATATCGCCAAAAACCAGTTCCATGTCACACAGAAGTATCCCCTCCCGCTGGGATTTGACCAGTACACCGGCCAGACGTTCGGGAACATGGATCTGCTGATGAATACGATGAAGTACCTGTGCGACGACTCGGGGCTGGTCTGCATCCGTTCACGGGAGTTGACATTGAGATTGCTGGATCGGACCCGGGTGGCCTCCGGCAGGGTTTTCTGGCAACTGTTCAACGTGGTGCTGCCGGTGGTGCTGCTGGTCCTGTTTGGATTGATCAAGCTCTATCTTCGCAGGAGAAACTATGCGAAAATAAATAGGTAAATGATTTCACTTCTCACTATATTCACCTTGACCCTTGACCCTCGACCCTTGACCCTTTAATCATATCGCGCATGAAGAAAAACCGGCTTATCCTTCTCGTTGTACTGATTCTGGCCGTTGTGGCCATTCTCCTGTTCATCACCCGTAAAGACATCACATTCCGGAGTTCCCTGAGCGATTTTGCCGTGGCAGATACCGCTGCAGTCACCAAGATTTTCATGGCCGATAAGAACAACAATACGGTTACACTCACCAGGCAACCCAACGGGCAATGGATGGTCAACGATACCTGGCCCGCATCGAAATTCAACATGGATATGTTGCTGCAAACCATGTTGAACCTGGCTGTCAAGGAGCCTGTTTCGCAGGCGGCGCATAATAACATCGTCCGGGAACTGGCGGTCAATTCGGTGAAGGTGGAAATCTATCAGCGGGTATACCGGATCGACCTGTTCAGCATCATCCGGTGGTTTCCGCATGAGAAACTGACCAAGGTCTATTACGTGGGAGGGGCTACGCAAAGCAACCGGGGGAGTTATATGCTGATGGAGAATTCTCCCACCCCCTTTGTGATCTATCTCCCCGGCTTCAGGGGATTTGTATCCCCGCGATATACCCCGATGGTCAATGCCTGGCGCGATTATACCATCTTCAGGAAAGAGTTTCCTGAGATAGCCCGGGTGCAGGTGGAGATCCCGATCAGAGAGAATGAGTCGTTTGTGATTACCGACAACCGGAACCGGTCGGTCTCACTTTATACCTTTCCGGAGATGGAACCGATCGGTGGCTTTGACACCCTGGCCGCACTGAACTTTCTGACGGGATTCCGCAACCTCAATTTTGAAGGGATCCTTAATGAGATGAATCCGGCAGAGAAGGACTCGATCCTGGCTTCCACCCCTTTCATCATCATCACCCTTACCGATACGGCCGGGGTTAGCAGAACCCTCCGGGCATTCTTTAAAAAGGGGTACGGGGAGGAGGATATCAACGGGAATCCGATCCGGTACGACCGCGACCGGTTTTATGCATCGATAAACGAGGGCAAGGATTTTGTGCTGGTGCAGTACTTTTCGTTTGACCGGGTGCTGCGGCCACGCTCCTTTTTCTTCCGGGATCAGCCGGTGAAGTAACCAGGTTTCCAGTTGAAGCAGGCCGAATGAAAATACTCTTATTGTCAGATGGTAACTCGGCTCATACAAAGCGGTGGGCAATTTCCCTGAAACAAAGAGGGAATGACCTGGCCCTTTTCAGTATTGCACGTCCCGCAGATACATGGACGGAGGAGCTGCAAATTCCGCTTTTTTCCCCCCTCACTTATAAACCGGGTATCTTTTCCTCCTCCCTGCTGCTGAAATCTTCCTTTCTCCGTCTTGTCCCTTCTCTGAAAAAGGCCATCCGCCGGTTTCAGCCCGATGTCATCCATGCACACTACGCCTCCAGTTATGGCCTGCTTGGCGCCCTGACCGGATTTCATCCCCTGGTCATTTCGGTCTGGGGAAGTGATATACTCATCTTTCCGAAAAAAAACATACCGGCCGCCGGAATCATGCGATTCAATTTCAGGAAGGCTGATGCAATCTGTTCTACCAGCCGGATCATGGTCCCTGCAATCCGGAAGTATACCCGGAAAGAGGTGGAATTGGTACCCTTTGGAGTGGATACCGGGCTCTTCCGCCCGTTCCGGGTAGAACGCCCGTTTGAACCAGAAACCTTTGTTATGGGGACGGTCAAAGCGCTGGAACCGGAGTATGGGATCGATCAGCTGATCAGGGTTTTTAACCTGGTGAAACAACGGAATCCGGATCGCAGGATAAAGCTCTTACTGGTCGGCGGAGGCCGGCTTGAACGGGACTTGAGAGAGCTGGTGACAACCCTGGGGATCACGCAGGATGTATGGTTTACCGGGAAAATTCCCCATGGGGAGATTCCCCGGTACATGAACATGCTTGATCTGTTTGTTGCTCTGTCGCATACCGAAAGTTTCGGGGTGTCGGTGCTGGAAGCTGCCTCCTGTGAAAAGCCGGCTGTTGTATCGGACGTGGGAGGACTGCCCGAGGTGGTGGAGAACCGGAAAACCGGTCTGGTTGTCCGAGAGAACGACATAGAACAGGCTGCCGGAGCGGTGGAAGAGTTGATGAACAACCCGGAAATGGCTGAAACCCTGGGCCGGAACGGCAGAATACAAGTGGAGGCTAACTACAACTGGGACCTGAATGTGATCCGGATGACCGAAATCTATCAACGCCTCACAGAAATCAGGGGAAATAAATACGATAGCCTATGAGGATCCTGTTTCTGACTCAATATTACCCCCCTGAAGTCGGAGCCCCCCAGAACCGGCTGTCGGAACTTGCTTACCGGTTCCGGAAAGCCGGTCACCCGGTGGAGGTCCTCACGGCCATGCCCAACTACCCTTTTATGAGAATTTACGATGGCTACCGGGGCAAATGGTACAAACGCGAAGAGGTGGAGGGGATCATCATCCACCGGGCGGCCATTTTCGTACACCGTTCAAATTCAGTGACGGGAAGGTTACTGGTCTATTTTTCATTTGTATTTTCATCCCTGTGGACCGGGTTGATTCATCTGAAACGGTTCGACCTGATCATCTGTGAATCTCCTCCGCTGTTCCTGGGAATATCGGCATGGATTCTGAAGAAGAGCAAACGGGCCCGGATGCTCTTCAACGTATCGGATCTCTGGCCCGAAAGCGCTGAAAAACTGGGACTTGTCACCAACAGGTGCTTCCTGAGAATGGCCGGATCCCTGGAAAGGTTCCTGTACAATCATGCAGATCTCATCAGCGGACAAACGCAGGGGATTGTCCATAGCATCTCTTCGAGGATTCCCGGGAAACCCTGTTTCTGGCTGAAGAACGGAGTCGACCTCTCGTTCTATTTTCCCGGCAGCGGAAAAGCCGGATGGAGGGGAGAACATGGATTTTCGGATGAGGACTTCATTGTCTTTTATGGAGGCATCCTGGGCTATGCCCAGGGGTTAGAGGTCATCCTGAAGGCTGCCAGGATGCAGTTTGCAGACACCACGCTGAAATTCGTTTTGGCCGGTGAAGGTCCACTGAAGCAGGAGTTGATGGACCTGGCCGAAGAGTGGGAATTGCCGAATATCACATTCCTGCCGGCTTATCCAAAAGAGCGTATGCCCGATGTGATCCGGGCGATCGATGTGGCCGTTGTCCCGCTGAAAAAACTGGACCTCTTTCAAGGGGCGATCCCGTCCAAGATCTTTGAACACCTGGCTATGGGGAAACCGGTTCTTCTCGGGGTGGAAGGAGAGGCAAAGGAGCTCTTTGTGGAACAGGGAAGGTGTGCCCTGGCGTTCACTCCGGAAGATGCGGATGATCTTGTACGGGTTATTCAGCAGGTGAGGAATGATCCGGGATTGTATGATCGACTTTCTAAAAATGCGTATATTTACGTCTCTGAATATTTTGATCGGGAAAAAATATTTACTGATTTTCAACATTTTATAGATAAACATCTCCGTTTCTCTGAATTCCGCAACCACCATATCATGGCGTAAGATCTGGGAGTGGATCGGTTTGTTTCACCGGTACCTGTACATCCTTTTTCTGTTCTGTCTATGCTTGTTTATCCCCATCGACAACGTCATAGCCAAATTCTTCATTGGATTCATGGTGATCAACTGGGCTGTGGAGTTGCGCTTCATTGCCAAGATCAAACGGATCTTCCTGAATCGCCGGCGGATCCACATCCTCCTGTTTGCCCTGTTTTACATTCTCTACCTGATCGGCCTTCTCTATTCCGATAATATGGATTATGGCCGGTTCGATATTGAAGTCAAACTTTCACTGGTGATCTTTCCGATCCTCTTTGCTACCTTCGAACCCGAGATCTTCCGGATCATCCGGATCCGCTATCTTTTCGCTGCCTTCGTGGCCGGGTGCCTGTTCGCTTCGGTCTACTGTACGGTACATGCCTTGGCAGGTTATCTGCAGACCGGCGATCCCGGGATATGGTCCTATTCCCGCTTCTCCGTATTGCATCACACCAGCTATTTTTCCATGTTCCTGAATTTTGCCGTGGTATTGGTCCTGGCGTGGTTCCGGGAACATCTTCGAGTGGTAACCCGCTGGCAACTGGTCGGGATCACCCTGCTACTCCTCTATTTTTCCCTGATGGTGGTGCTGATCACCTCCAAGATAGGGCTGATCTCGTTGCTTGTGATCTACCTCCTCTTTACTCTCCTGCTCTTAACCCAGAAGGGCGAGAGGAAGATGGCCCCGTACCCGGTCATTCTGGCAGTGATGATGGTGACCATGATGCTGATGAGTCCCGGTACCATGCACCGGATGGATACGTCAACCGGTGTGGTGAAACAGGCAGACACCGTCAGTGCCAATGCGTCGGAATCGACAGCCGAACGGATCCTGGTCTGGCGCTCCTCCCTGCATATCATCCGGGAGCACCCCCTGTATGGAGTGGGGACCGGCAATGTCAAGGATGCCCTGCTGAAGGAGTATGAGCAACATGGCATCAAATATGCGTTATCCAGGAGGCTGGATGCGCACAACCAGTACCTGCAGACCACCCTGTCCCTTGGTCTGATCGGGTTGCTGGCTCTGCTCACCATGCTGCTGTGGCCGGGCATCCTGGCTTTTATCCGGAAGGATTACATCTACCTCTTCTTTATCCTGCTCGTCAGCATGAATATCTTCGTGGAATCGATGTTCGAGAATCAGGCGGGTGTTGTCTTTTATGCGTTTTTCAATACCTTGCTGTTCTGGTATCTTCCTGCCGGGCAGAAGTATGCAGGGAAGGCAACTATGCGAAGGTTCTCAGGGGAATTGTAGCCAGCTCTTTTTCCGGAAAACAATAGATGTTGTCATGCCGCGGAAGCTGATCCGGACCGGTGATCTCTACCAGCTTTGAAATACGCTCTTTCCCTTTTTTTTGCCTGAATATCCGGTAGTTGTTGGTCCCTTTGATGAAGTGATAAAGGTCCCAGACGGTGGCGTTGAAGTTCTCCCGCAACTCACTGCACTCCAGGATCAGGATAGGAGCCCGGGAACCGGTAAGAATGGTGCCGCACCCCTTCAGGGCCTCCAGTTCATACCCTTCGATATCAATCTTGATGGCCCGGATCTTGCGGTGTGGCAGATCCCCGTATGCATCCAGCCGGATGATCTCCACCGGATGCGAGGCTCCTCCTGCTTCGGGGCGGATCAGGGAAGCGGCGCCCCGCTCCACGTGGGTGTTGAGGTAGAGATTCCCCTGCGAACGTTCCGAACCAACGGCAAAGGAGGAACTTTCCACATTTTGTACCCGGTTCAGGGAAAGGTTCTCGTCCAGGATCTTTTTGGTATCCGGGTTGGCTTCGAAGGCGATCACCTCTCCCGATTCACCCACCAGCAGGGAGCCATAAATGGTCATGATGCCGATGTTGGCTCCGATATCAATGAAAAGATCCCCTTCGCGAAGGATCTCCCTGAGCAGTTGGAGCGTCCCTTTCTCGTAGGTACCTGTATAGTAAAGACTGCGCTCAATCCCTTTGTGTGTGGCCGGGCTGATACGAAGCCGGAACCCATGGTACATCCGGGCAATCACCTCTTCCCGGGGCCGGGGCAACAGGAAGGACCCGATGAGTTCAGTCAGAATGCCGCTTCCCCGTACCCGGGCAAAAATTGACCGTTGAATCAACGTGTAAGTTCGGGTGTAGTCTACCTCTTTCATGCATGCAAATCTAGTAAAAACCGGAATGACATAAAAAGAGAGGGCTGTCTCCGGGTACCCGGAGACAGCCCATCCTATGTAGTGAAAATGAGTATAGTGGTAGTTTAAACGAGTCCTTGTGCTAACATGGCATCGGCAACCTTCACAAAACCACCGATGTTGGCACCCTTCACGTAGTTGATAAATCCGTCGGATTCGGTACCATACTTCACGCAAACCTTGTGAATGTTGATCATGATGTTGTGCAGGCGGCTGTCAACCTCTTCACGGGTCCAGGACAGACGCAGGGAATTCTGCGACATTTCAAGACCTGAGGTAGCCACACCACCGGCATTGGCAGCCTTTCCAGGGCCATAGAGGATTTTCTTGTCGAGATAAACCTCGATGGCATCCGGGGTGGAGGGCATGTTGGCTCCTTCGGAGACCAGGGAGCAACCGTTGCTGACGAGCAATTTTGCCTCTTCGCCATTGACCTCGTTCTGGGTAGCGCTTGGCAGTGCGATGTCACATTTTACTTCCCACGGACGTTTTCCGGCGAAGAACTGTGCTTCGGGATATTTGTCGCAATACTCCCTGTCCCTTATACGCATCT
>QYQJ01000160.1 GCA_007280875.1 Bacteroidota bacterium | reverse complement strand
GTTCAGAATACCTTAAAAAAGCGGTTGCTTGTTTTTCTATCGCACATCAGTACCGGGGTCGTTTTTACTGCAGTCATTCTCCTGGTCGTTTACAATTTCGTGGATTCTCCAAAGGAAAAAGCGCAAAAGCGTGAGATTGCCGAGTTGCAACTCCAGTATGAGATCATGAATGATCAGCTGGGCAAATTCACCACCGTACTGAAGGATCTCCAGGAGCGCGACGACAATATTTACCGGGTGATCTTTGAGTCCGAGCCTATTCCCTCTTCTATCCGGGAAGCCGGCATCGGCGGGATCGACCGGTACGAAAAGCTGAAAGGGTATACCAACTCCGAGATCATGATCGAGACCCAGAAGAAGATGGACAAGATCATGGGGCAGCTCTATGTACAGTCCAAATCACTGGATGAGGTCTTTACCATGGCTAAGAACAAGGAAAACATGCTCGCCAGTATCCCGGCAATCCAACCGGTCAGCAACAAGGACCTTACCCGGATCGGATCGTATTTCGGAACCCGGATGGATCCATTTTATAAGGTTAAGAAATTTCATGAAGGAGTGGATTTTACAGCACCGATAGGGACTGAGATTTACGCTTCGGGTGATGGTTTAATAGTCAAAGCCGGCAGGAATTTCGGGGGGTATGGGAACCAGGTGGTGATTGATCACGGGTACAGCTATTCCACGGTTTATGCACACCTTTCCAAGATACTGGTGCAGGAAGGTCAGCGGGTGAAACGCGGGCAGGTGATTGGATATGTGGGCAATACGGGAAAATCAACCGCCCCGCACCTCCATTATGAAGTCCGGAAAAACGCGATCGCTGTGAATCCGATCTATTTCTTTTATAACGACATTACCCCGGACCAGTTCGAGCTGATGCTGGAGCTGTCGGCCCGCCCGTCGCAATCCATGGATTGATAACCTGTCAAGTACATGCTGAAATCACGTAACCGCATCGAAAAGCTCTATTATTCCATCGGAGAAGTAGCCGAACTCTTTGAGGTGAATCCTTCCCTGATACGCTATTGGGAAAAGGAGTTTGATATCCTCAAACCGGGGAAAAACCGTAAGGGGAACAGGATCTATACCAAAGAAGACCTTAACTCCCTCCGGATCATATACCACCTGGTGAAAGAACGGGGATATACGCTGCAGGGGGCCCGGGAGAAGATTCGGCAGAACCGCGATGACGTTGCCCGCAACATGGAGATTACCGATACCCTGAACCGTTTGAAAGCGTTCCTTCAGGAACTGAAGAAAGATCTGTAGCTGTTTTGGACCACTCCTTTTTTCAATCCGTGTATTCTGTGGTGAGATTGATCCCATATGGCCGGGTGACCTCGTACGGTGCCATTGCCGAATACCTTGGCACCCGCGGATCAGCACGCATGGTAGGATGGGCTATGAATGCGTGCCATACCCAGGCGGAGAATGTTCCCGCCCACCGGGTGGTTAACCGGAATGGCATGCTGACGGGCAAACGCCATTTTGGCGCACCTGGCACCATGGAACAGTTATTGAAAAGTGAAGGAATCGACGTAAAGGATGACCAGGTAGTTGATTTTGAAAAACACTTCTGGAACCCCCTGATTGAATTACGAATGATGTCATTGCGAGGAACGCAGTGACGAAGCAAGACGAATTACGAATGACGAATTACTCCATGAATTCTAAGACCATAAGCACCTAATGACAATCACAAAAAATAGCATCCTGTCTGCCCTGCAGCATGTCATCGATCCGGATCTCGGGAAGGACCTGGTAACCCTTCATATGATTGACGACATTGCCATTGAAGGCAAAATGGTCTCATTTAAACTAATCCTCACTACTCCTGCCTGTCCGTTGAAGAACGAGCTCAGACAGGCTTGTATTGATGAGATTCACCGGCATGTGGGAAGCGATGTTGAAGTAGAGGTGGAACTGACCTCACGGGTTACCACCAGGAGAAAAGAGACGGATGAAGTTCTGAAGGAGGTACGGAATATCATTGCCGTCGGCTCCGGGAAAGGAGGCGTTGGCAAATCGACAATAGCTGTCAATCTGGCGGTCGCCCTGGCACGGACAGGCGCGCGGGCCGGATTGATTGATGCCGATATCTACGGCCCATCCATCCCGATGATGTTCGGACTGCTGAACCACCGTCCTGTCGGACGGGAACAGGGAGACCGGATGATCATCCAGCCGGTGGAAAAATTCGGGATGAAACTGATCTCCATTGGCTTTTTCGTGGATCAGTCGAAAGCATTGATCTGGCGTGGGCCCATGGCCTCCACTGCCCTGCGCCAGCTCTTTACCGATGTGGAGTGGGGTTCCCTGGACTACATGGTACTCGACCTTCCTCCCGGGACCGGTGATATCCCACTCACGCTGATCCAGGATTTTCCGCTCACAGGGGCGATCATTGTGACCACCCCGCAGCAGCTGGCCCTGGCCGATGTAAGGAAAGCGGCAGACATGTTCCGAAACGATAAGATCTCCATCCCGATTCTGGGTATAGTAGAAAACATGTCTTATTTCATCCCACCGGATGATCCAGGAAAGAGATACTATATCTTCGGCCAGGAAGGTGCAAAGAAATTCTCAGAAGAGCTGCACATCCCCTTGTTGGGTCAGGTACCCATCGTTCCGGAGATCACCCAATCAGGAGATTCAGGCGTACCGATAGCTACCGATCCCTCATTGCCGGTAACTGCAGTCTTCGACCAGCTGGCGCAGCAGGTGGCTCAGCAGATCGCCATCAGCAATGCCGTCCGGGAGACATTTATGAAATAGTGATTAGCGATTTTTACTAATTTTGCACCCTTCAACAAACCCAGAACAATGGCAGAAAACCAGGAACTCGAACGGAAAGTCAGGAATGTGCTCGAACAGATTCGACCTTATCTTCAGGCAGATGGCGGTGATGTGGAGTTTGTGGATCTTTCCGACGACAATATCGTCAGTGTAAAGTTAACAGGTATGTGCGGCAACTGCCCGCATAGCCAGATGACCCTGAAAAACGGGATTGAAACCGCCATGATCCGGGCCGTTCCGGAAATCAAATCCGTGGAATCAGTGATCCTGTAGGGGCGACCTGTCAGGTCGCCCCTACAGGCAGGTCGCCCCTACAGCAAGGTCGCCCCTACAGATATTTCCCGACAATCGGCATCCGTCGTCCCATGCCGAAGGCCTTAGGGGAAACACGTAAAATAGGAGGAGTCTGATGCCGTTTCCATTCATTGCTGTTCACCATTCCCAGCACCCGGTTCACCAGTTCTCTGTCAAACCCCATGGATACCAGTTCCCGGGGCCCTTTGCGATGTTCAATGTACTGAAAAAGGATCTGATCCAGAAGCTCATACTGAGGTAACGAATCGGCATCTTTTTGATCCGGCCGGAGCTCGGCCGAAGGGGCTTTGGTCATGGTCCCTGCGGGGATCACCTCACCGGAATGGTTGATGTGCCGGGCCAGTTCATACACCTGGGTTTTATAAAGATCCCCGAGAACCGAGATCCCGCCGCACATATCCCCATACAGGGTCCCGTACCCTACGGCCGCTTCACTCTTATTACTTGTGTTCAGGAGGATATAGCCAAATTTATTAGCCATGGCCATCAGGATCACCGCCCGTAACCGGGCCTGGATATTCTCTTCGGTGAGGTTGAAAGGGAGTCCGTGAAATTGAGGTTCCAGGGAGGACTCCGTCGCACGGAAGGCCTCGTCGATGGAGATGACAGTACAGGGTACGCCCAGATTCCCGGCAAGCTTCCGGGCATCGGAGATGCTGTGTTCCGACGAAAACCGGGAGGGAAGCAGCAGCGCCCGTACCTGTGTGCTTCCCAGCGCTTCCGCAGCAAGTGCCAGCGTAACTGCCGAGTCTATCCCTCCGCTCAGACCCAGGATCGCTTTGGAGAATCCCATCTTGGAAAAATAGTCGCGGATGCCCATTACGAGAGCGGAATGAATAAGCTGGATGCTGGATACCGGATTGGAAGACACGGATTCAGGAGGAGGGATTGTTTCGTGTTTCGTGTTTCGTGTTTCGGGGATCCGCAGATTTTCCAGGTCATACACCTTCAGATCCTCTTCAAACCGCTTGAGTTCGTCAATCAGAGTTCCGTCATTTGCGAGGACCATCGAGCCGCCATCAAAGAGCAACTCGGTTTGTCCACCTACCTGGTTCACATAGATGAGCGGAAGCTTATACTGCTTTGCATTCCGGGATAATATATCCAGCCGGGTCACAGGCTGGTTATAATGGAACGGGGAGGAGGCTATGTTGATGATCACAGTTGGCTTCAACCGGGAAAGCTCTGCCATGGGATTCCTGACATACAACGGATAATCATCCACATTCCACAGATCTTCACAGATGGTCAGAGCCATCCGGGTCCCCCTGTATTTGATCAGCTGATAGGGCATCCGGTTTGGCTCAAAGTACCGGTATTCGTCAAATACGTCGTAAGTTGGCAAAAGGGTTTTGTGAGCCATTCCCTGGATTTTTCCATCCGAAAGAAAGTACGCTGTGTTGTACAGGGGTTTTCCCTTCTCTCCCGGGTTTCTTGAGGGGGCTCCGACAATCGCTGCAATAGTTTTGCAATCATGAGCAATCTCCCCGACAGCTTCAAGACAGGCCTCGGTAAAATCGGCAAACTCAAGAAAGTCGCGCGGAGGATATCCGCAAACCGATAATTCTGAAAAGACAACCAGGTGAGCCCCGGCCTCACCTGCACGGGCAATAGCAGCACGGATCAGGGTAGTATTGTACTCAAAATTCCCGACCACGTAATTTTGCTGTGCCAGTGCGATCTTCATAGGCTTTAAAACAGGACCCCCAGGTTAAATTCGACAAAGTTCAACAGGGCCTTCTCATTCAGATCCGTTGCAGTATTATAGCCTTTCAGAATATTGTTCAGACTGTTACTGTAGTTGACACCCAGAAAGATACGTGTGTTGACATCCAGATGATATTCCACCCCCACTCCAAAAATGATCGATTGCCGGATCAGGGTGGTTTCAGAAGAGATGAGGCTGGTTTCATTCACGGATGAACCACCGTTCTCCGGATCAAACTGATCCCTGGCTCTGGCACTGATCCGGAAACCGGTCGTAAATCCGATCTGTCCGTAAAAAGAAAAGCGCCCGAAAGTGTTGGTTTGAAGTTTTATCATATAGGGGATGTCCAGGTAGATGAATTTGTATTTTCGGTTCATCTGGCCATACAGCGTATCTGTTATCAGGTTAAGGGAGTCGCCATAGGTCAGCTTTCCATTCAGAAACGCAAAATTAAATCCGGTAGAAAAGGCATAGTTTTTAGCGAAGTAAAAGTCGGTGACCAAACCGATGGTAGTCCCGCCGGTAACTCCGTCATAGCTATAGTGTTTCGTTTCAGGGGACATGAAGGCAATATTGGGAGCCACTTTGAGTCCCAGTTTTACCGGCTGCTCCTGGGCGTGCAATACCGATGGCAAAAACCATCCTGTCAGAAGAATGAATGGGATAATGACCTTTTTCATAGAGAATGAATTGCAGCCTTCTTGGCTTGTTTCAAACAAAAATAGAACATTTGAGTGTAGATTTGCCAGGTGGTTTTCATGAAATATTATAAAGTTATTCACGTTTCAGAATCATGAATAGATTAGGAAAGTTCGGATTTACGATGCTGTTCATCATCCTGATCATGCTAACCGGGTCCTGCCACTGGTCTTCATCCCGGCTGGAAGTCGATCTCTCGGATATTCCGTTTGAACCGGTCAGGATTCACCGGTACGACCAGGCTTTGTTTGCCATTCCACACGACCGGTTAGTAGAGGGATTGGAGCAGATTCGGCCGTCGTACCTTTTCTTTCTGGATACAGATCTCCACGACAGCACCAAGATCAGCAACCTGGAGGAATACCTGACCAACGTGCGGACTATTGAATTCCAGGAGACCTCGCAGGCACAGTATCCCGGCCTCAGTGTGCTGGAAGAGGAGCTGGCAGGGGCATTTCACCATCTGCGCTACTATTACCCGGATGCCCGGATCCCCAGGATGTATACCTACATCTCCGGAGGTGAGTATCAATATCCCGTCCGTTTCGTCGACAGTGTTCTTTTGATCGCTCTCGATGTCTACCTGGGTTCCGGATTCAAGCCCTATGCCGCAGATGGCATCCCGTTGTACAAGATGCAGCGCATGGAATCGGGTTTCATTCTTCCCGATTGCATCCGGGCTCTGGCCGATAGCTATTATCCGGTCACCTATCCGGGAAACACCCTGCTGGACCAGATGGTGGACGCTGGAAAACGGATCTATTTTGTGGATGCCCTTATCCCTGATTATCCCGATCGGTTCAAGATCGGATATACGGATCAGCAAATGCACTGGATAGAAGCCAATGAAGCCCAGGTGTGGGCAGCCATCATCGAGAATCAGCTGTTGTACTCCTCCGTGGGAAGCATCGTCAGGACTTTCCTTGCCGACGGACCCTTTACCGCCGACTTTTCTGCTGAATCGCCGCCCCGGCTTGGTGAATACCTGGGGTGGCAGATCGTCAGAGGATATATGGAACGACATCCGGGTGTTACGTTAGATGAACTAATCCACGAAACCGACACCCAGAAGATCCTGACCGGGTCGAAATACAAGCCCCGGAAATAACCGGTTCTCCCGTATCTTTCCTTTTTCTGAAAAAAAAATTCTCTCCCCGGTTAACCTTTTGCCCTCCAACCGGATTAATGGGTAAAACGGAACTATGCTGGTAAAAACATTTGGATGCGCTCTTTACGGGATCCATGCCATCACCATCACCATCGAAGTCAGTATTGACATCGGTGTCAATTTCTCCATGGTGGGATTGCCCGACAATGCGGTGAAAGAGAGTCAGCAGCGGATCGACTCGGCTCTGCGGAGCCTCGGGCTGAAGATCCCCGGGAAAAAGATTGTGATCAATATGGCACCTGCGGATATCCGCAAAGAAGGCTCCTCTTACGACCTTCCCATCGCTGTGGCGATCCTGGCTGCCAATGAGCACCTGAGTACCAACCGGATCGGCTCCTACATCATCATGGGGGAGTTATCGCTCGATGGTACAATCAGGTCCATCAAGGGGGCCTTGCCGATTGCGATCGAGGCACAGAAAAAGAAGTTCGCCGGGCTGATCCTGCCCCGCCAGAATGCTTCAGAAGCGGCTGTTGTAGGGGAGCTTGAGGTCCTTGGTGTGGATCATATCCGGGAGGTTCTGGAGTTCCTGGACGGGAAGGTTGACCTGCAGCCGACAGTGGTCGACTGCCGGGAGGAGTTTCTGAACCGTTCAGCCAATTACGAACACGATTTCTCGGATGTCAAGGGGCAGGAGAACATCAAACGAGCACTGGAGATCGCGGCAGCAGGAGGCCACAACCTCCTGTTGATCGGTCCGCCCGGTGCAGGTAAAACAATGCTGGCCAAGCGGTTGCCCTCCATCCTTCCCCCCTTCACCCTGCAGGAAGCGCTGGAGACCACCAAGATCCACTCGGTGGCCGGCAAGATGGGCAAGTACCGGTCGCTGGTGCCTGTCAGACCCTTCCGGTCGCCCCATCACACCATTTCAGACGTGGCTCTGGTAGGAGGGGGAGGAATGCCGCAGCCGGGCGAGATCTCACTGGCGCACAACGGGGTGCTCTTTCTGGATGAACTCCCCGAATTCAAACGATCCGTGCTGGAGGTGCTCCGGCAGCCGCTTGAAGACCGGGTGGTGACCATATCCCGGGCCCGGTTAAGTGTGGAGTTCCCCGCCAGCTTCATGCTGGTAGCCGCCATGAATCCCTGCCCGTGCGGGTATTACAACCATCCGCAGATCGAATGCAAGTGCGGAACCGGGCCGGTTCAGAAATATATCAACCGGATATCAGGACCGCTCTTCGACCGGATCGATATCCATGTGGAGGTGGTCCCGGTGCCGTTCCGGGAATTGAGCGATGCAAGGCGATCGGAGACCAGCAGTACGATCCGGGAACGGGTCATTGCCGCCAGGCAGATCCAGGAAAAACGGTACGAGGAAATGCCCCGGATCTACAGCAACGCCCAGATCACCACCCGGATGCTGCGTACCTGTTGTCCCCTCGATGAGTCCTGCAACCAGATCCTGAAGAACGCCATGGAAAAACTGGGTCTCTCCGCCCGTGCCTACGACCGGATCCTGAAAGTATCCCGCACCATCGCCGACCTTGGCGACTCCCCGCAGATCCGCCCCGAACACCTGGCCGAAGCGATCAACTACCGGTCGCTTGACCGGGAGAGTTGGGGGCATTGAGAGTTGTTTAAATCAACTACGTTGCGAATGGCATGGATATGTGCCGGAGTGGTGCCGCAACATCCACCAATAATGGATACTCCAATTTGTATCAATTCTTCACATTTTTTCGCCATGAATTCAGGAGTTTCCGGATAGACCGGCACCCCTTCCCGGAGCTCAGGAATTCCTGCATTGGCCTGGATAATTAAGGGAAGTCTGGTATGCTTTTTATATTCTTTCGCTATCAGAACCAGGTTTTCAATACCATTTCCACAATTTGAACCAATGATATCAACACCTGAGTTTTCTAATTTTTTAATTGCCATTTCAATACTAATTCCTATGATGGTAAAAAATCCTCTGGAGGTATATTCATAAGTCATCGTGACAATCACAGGAATTGACGCAGATATTTTCCGTGTTGCCTCAACAGCAAGAAGTGCTTCATTCAGATCGGTCATCGTCTCAATACAAATCATATCTGCGCCGGCATCAATACTTACGTCGATCTGACGGTAAAAACTCTTGTACATTTCTTCTGGTTCCGTATCCCCAAACGGTTTGAGAAGTTTACCACTTGGACCTATAGAAGCAGCTATATATGCCTTGTTGCCTGATGCCTTTTTGGCAGCCTTTATTGCCGCATGATTTATCTCTTCCGTTTTATCATGTAAAGAATAGCCTGCCAGTTTCAGAGGAGAACCCCCAAACGTATTGGTTTCAATGATGTCTGCCCCGGCACGGATATATAATCCAGCTATTTCCTCAATAATTTCCGGATGGCTGAGATTGATGTATTCAGGACAGGTGCCCTGCCAATATTCCTTAGCCCGGTCCATCAATAAAGAACCCATGGCCCCATCGCAAACAAGGATTTCTCCCTGATTTATACGATCCAGTACAGGTTTCATTTTCAAATGACGGAGTTTAAATAGTCAATAGCATTGGAGCCGTCATAACAGTAAGCAGTGGCACCGATCTCTTCAGCATAACCTTTCGAAACCGCAGCACCACCAATAAGGGTTCTGATTTTATCCTCGAGATTTTCACTCCTGATCCGGTCCACAACTTCCTTCATGACAGGCATTGTGGTGGTCAAAAGAGCTGACATTCCGATGAACTGTGCGCCTTCAGCTTTTGCAGTTTCAATAAACCGTTCCGGAGTCACGTCATTGCCAAGGTCAATGATCTCAAAACCTGCACCTTTCAACATGACACCCACCAGGTTTTTCCCTATATCATGTAAGTCTCCCCTCACTGTACCAATTACTACCCTGGCTTTCATGGGGACATTACCCGACAGGAGCAAAGGCTTGACAAGTTCCATCCCTGCATTCATTGCCTTTGCCGCCATCAGCACTTCCGGGAGAAATATTTCATGCTCTTTGAATTTCCGGCCCACGATATTCATTCCCTGTAACAATCCCTCGTCAAGAATTTGTTTTACCGGGATCTTTTGTTCAATCGCTGTGGTGGTCAATTCATAAACCTTTTCATCATCACCAAGATCTATCTGATCTGAAATCTGTTGCAGGATGTTCATCGTATTTATGTTGATTTGAAATTTGGAATTTGTGATTTGTGATTTGTTATCCCGGGAGTTTATCCATCCCATGAAGACGTGCTTCGTCTTCCATACGACGGGTTAACTCTTTGATACTATCTTCAGGAAGCCTGGATGGCTGATACTCCTTAAGAAGCCTTTCTATTTCCTGGTTAGCCCTGGCAGTTAGGCTCAGCTCACCTTCCTCCTTCCATCTTGAAAGATTGGCCCTGTTAATGATTCTACCGGGAAAATAATGTTCTTCCCGGATATATTTCCGGGTATGTTTTGAAATAAGCAGGTGTTTCTCCTTCAATAATTCCTGAAACAAGGGAATGGACGGAAAATCTTCTTTTGGTTCAATTCCCCGGGCCATCCTCAGTGTCATCCCACAGATTTCATTGTCCAGAACCAGTTTTTGCAGACTCTGGCAGCTTTCGAAGTCCAGCATTCCCGGTCCTGAAATATTATTGATCCCTGAAAGAACAGCCAATGTAGCGCCCATCGATGATTCCAGGCCTGCCTGGGCATCTAGGCTTTTGGCATCACTGAGTGAAATATAGGCCTGCGTCGGAATGTTCAGGAATTTGCCTATTTCGTTATAGGCACAGTCAATCATCATGGTTTCTATCGCTCCCATGGGTGTTGTCTCATACCGCATGTCAAATATGGCAGGCGATCCCCCATAAAGTACAGGTGTCCCGGGATTGGTCAGCTGACTGATAACGATTCCGCTGATTGTTTCGGCTGTGTGTTGGATCAAACTTCCGACAAGGGTCACAGGCGCCATGAACCCGGAAAGAGGCATGGAAATGAATTCGACCGGGATCCCGAACCGGGCACAATCAACCACATTTTGAGATGTGACATCACTGAACTTTAACGGAGAAGTGGGGCAACAGGAGAATATCGTCAGAGGCTTGGCCACCAGCGCTTCCTTTGTTCCCCTGATCGCGAGCTGCAGATCTTTCATGATTTCAAAACCCTCAATCGTAAAGGCTCCGGTTACCACAGGTTTCTCACAATAGAGCAGACTCAGATAGAGACGATAACTATCGGAAATCTTTCCCGGAACGTCAGCGGGAATAAAAGCAGTACTCGTTGAAGCAATGTATTTCAATCCACTCATCAGCTTGGAGAAATGGATGTAATCTGCCGTATTTGGTTTCCGTATTTCATTGGTCCTGTTGTCAAGGATGTTGATGGCAGCCGAGCCGGGTGTGAAATAGCTGTTAGTCCCTGAAAAGTCATGCGTTTCATTTCCCAGTACATCGTACAACTTAAATGATGCGGGCGTTGAGCCAAGGGCTTTATCTATGATATCGTTTGTGAACAGGACATGATATTTATCCTGATCAATGGTGGCACCATATCCGGAAAGTAATTCCAGAACCTCCCTGTTATGCAGCGTTATTCCCAGCTTACAGAGGAGATCACGTGCTTCAGACAGGATCTTCTCAATTAAATTATTCTCTAAAAAATAGATGACCGGCCTGATTCCCATAGTATTTCTGCCTTTTCAGTTTATAACATGTTCTTGTCTGTCAATACAGCTGAAAGTGGTGCATTGAGCGCAAAAGGTAAAATCATGATCAAAATTATGAATTTCCTTTTTCCCGGTAATTAACACTCCGGATATTGACTTTAATGGGATCATCAGAAATTGGTCATTCAGCGAGATCCCGATTTGTCCAGGTTCAAGTTTTTTGAAAAGCTGCTGTTGTCCGCTTATATGCCAGCCACAATATCCAGGGCTGTACAGCAGGGTTTTTGATGATTTGTCACGCTTTTGCTCGACCATAAAAGCTGCTTTATCTGCACTTGCAGAAGCAATAGAATCGAGCATATAAGCAAGCGCAAAATCTTTCCTGGAAAATAACCCTGAAATGGTATCACTGATAGTTTTTCCCAGGGTAAAAGCAAATAGTGCCAGGGAATCGGCAAGTGGAAAAATGTGTTGTACAGGAGTATTTTCTTCATTCTCCCCATTTCCCTGAAAGACTTCTGCAAATTCCGGGATGGAAATTTCTTTTAGTATTCCTTTGGGTTCAACATCTTGAGTGAATATTGAAAGAGCATGATCATAAAGATCGTTGATCTTTTTAGAAACTTTTGGTTCTTGTTTAATTCCCTGGGATTTATAGACAACAACCCTGTCGGGTATCATTTCATTGATTGAAAAATTAATAATTCTATTGTAAATCAGTTCAGATGTCATCCGGTTTGTGTCAGAATATAAAGGTAACAACATTCCTGTCGACAGCAACTTCTGGAAAGCGAAAAAGCGCCTGATCACAAATCAGACAAAAAGGACACTCACGATTCTGTTCAGGGGGATGACAGCAAAATGGATTCCGGAGAGGTCAGATGATCAAGCACATTTTCCACAAGCGTTTCATCCGTCGGCACAATCCTTATATGGCTTGCTAATATTTCTTGCAGTAGCTTCTCTTCTGATCTTTTTATGACCAGGATGTCACAATCCTCAAGGATGGTCACATCCTGAGCAAGAAAATTGCGTGACCGATATTCCTGGCTTTTTATCCTGGAACCTTCCAAATCGAAAATGGCAAATCCCTTGCAACCACTTATCTGTGTTGATATGATTTCCCAATCATCAGTTGCAATAGCTATCCTCATGAGTTAAGGAGCTGATCCACTTCTGCCTTATCTAAATCCATTAAATACTGAATACCGCTGATTCTGGCTGCATCCTGAGTCAGAGCGCCAATATCATCACGTGTGATATAGTTGAGTGTAAACTTACGCGATCCACACATGAGTTGACGTAAACCCTGACCCAATCGTTCATAATAGGTATATAAGCCAATGGCTCCCGGAGGCAGCTTTTCGAAAGCCTCATTTCCCAGTTCTTTCCGCAGGTGATGGGCGGTGACAAATATTTCGTCGATGCTGGATCCAAATCGTTCCACATATACCGGGAGCTGATTTTCTTTGACTGCACGGCCAATTGTTTTACCAACCATAGCCGCTGCAATGGGACTCCGGGCCATTCCGATCAGTTTCACATAGGGTGCCCCCAGTGCGAGTCCTTTGAAGATCTGATCTTCAAACGTGAATCCACCTGCAAGAGCCAGAGCCGGGACATATTTCTTATTCTGTGCGAGGTGATGAGCATACTGGTATAACAGGGAGTGAAGTTCAATGGGGGGAATACCCCATTCATTCATCATTCTCCACGGGCTCATTCCCGTCCCACCACCGGCAGCATCAACCGTAAGCAGGTCACACTTGTATTTAGAAGCGAAAACAATGGCACGCGCCAGGTCCGCAGGTCTGTAAGCACCTGTCTTGAGGAAGATATATTTTGCACCTGCTTTCCGGAGTTCATCGACCCTTTTAGCGAAAGATTCCTCCGTGACCATCCCCACGCGGGAATGCCGTTCAAACTCCTTGAAGGCCCCATGCTCAAAGGCTCTTATGACATCAGGATCCGTTGGGTCAGGAAGGACCACATACCCTCGCTTATATAACAATTGTGCCTTCTTAAGGTCTTTTATTTTTACTTCACCTCCAATGTCTTTGGCTCCCTGCCCCCATTTCAGCTCAACGATCTCCACCCCGAGTTTTTCGATCGCATATTCCTGGACGCCCAATCGGGTATCTTCCACATTTGCCTGGACGATGATCGCACCGTATCCGTTTCGTTGATGATCCTTGTAGAGGCTGACCCGTCGTTTCAGATCTACCGTATCTATTATTTTCCCATTTTCAATGACGGATTCCGGATCCATGCCCACCACATTTTCACCAATCGTAAGGCCGGTTCCTGCCAGCGCAGACCCGATTGCCAGGCCTTCCCAGTTATTCTTGGCGATATTGGTCGATCCGATTCCCGGAATGATCCAGGGATAGTGAAATTTAATGCCTTTATCCTGTCCAAAATGAACTTCAAGGTTTACATTTGGAAAAATAGCTTTATCGCTATCGGCCTCTATACCGAATGCGCCAACGGCAGTTCCCATGATGTTAAAGTCGCCATAGTCGACCGGATATTTTTTTTCAGATGCTGTCGTAATTACCCCAAAAGGCTGGGGGTAAATCACTTCATGGCCACGGTAAGCAGATTTACCGATCTCACACATTCCAATGCACCCATCCACGCAGGTTACACACATTCCGGAACCCGGGGTGATGGAATCTTCTGTCCGGTTTTTCGTCAGCGTTGCGGCGGATGCGTTTATTTTAGATTGAATCAGTGACATTGTTTTTCTCCTTTTAGTTTAGCTGTTTATATTATGAATTTTTAGTTATTTCGCAAGCAACACAGGGCTCCATGTAACACATCATATCATTGAACTGTTCCTTGTCAATGCATGGAGGGCTCAGGTTCGAGCAACCACCACAGATCGCTTTTTCAGGCTCAGTGTAGGTACACCTGAGCATGCAGACCGGGCAAATATGCATGCACCCTCCACATAACCTGCACTCTTCAGACGTGACATCGAACGGAGTCCCAATGCCCCGGGTTTCTCCCCTGCCGCGGAAACCAATCGCTTTGGCCATCATCTGTTCTTCACACATACGGACACACAGGCCGCAAAGGATACAATCCTCATATTCCTGTTTGAACCGTTGCTGCCGTACATCGAAAGCAGATGCAAAATCCTGGATGGTTTTTGATTGCGGACATGAAGCCAGTAACAGCTCAATAATCATTTTTCTTGCCCGCATGACCCGTCTGCTTGCTGTTCTAACATGAAGTCCCTCTTCGGCAGGATAGGTGCAGGATGAAACCAGCTTTGCCCGGGAGCCCTCACCGATCTCGACGACACAAAGGCGGCAGGCTCCGTAAGGATGAAGGCCATCGTTATGACATAGTGTCGGAATCGGGAATCCCAGAAATTTAGCAGCTTCCAGCAACGTGGTTCCTTTTTCAACCCGAACTTCAAGTCCGTTTATTTTTAGTGTAATCATGCTGTCTCCACTTCAGTTACGATACTTACTTCTTCATTTTTTTCAGGCCGTGTAAATTCCAGATCACAACGCAGGCATCTTCTCGCTTCCCGGCAAGCTTCATTCTCTGATAAAGCGAATTCTACTTCAGTGAAATTTTGTTGCCTCTTTTCGATTGTAAGCCTGGGTGTTTCAGCCCGGCCGGATTCCAGGATTTCCGTCATGGCAACCTCGACGGGTTCGACATAAATCTCAGGAAGTTTAATATCTGCGGGTAGGTTCAGGTCTTCCCCGTTCAGATACATGTCAATAACCAGCGCTGCTTTTTTACCGGCAGCGATGGCATCGATCACCGTATTGGGCCCTGATACCACGTCACCGGCTGCGAAAACGCCGGGACGGCTTGTCAACAAAGTATCGGGATCAGTTTTAATGGTGTTCCAGCCGGTGACCTCAATTTTACTTGTCCGGGCAGGCCCGATGGCGTCGACTCCTGAATCCTCACTGATCGCTACAATCAGGGTATCAAGATCAATTACATGTTCGGTATCTTTGATGGGAACAGGCCTGCGGCGCCCCGAGGAATCCAGTGTACCCAACTTGTTTTTAATGCACCTGAGTCCGGTTAGAATACCATCTCTCGTGAGTATTTCGAGGGGGGTCACCAGCGTCTGAATAGGAATGCCTTCCTGGTCAGCGGCCTCTATCTCTTCAGCAAAGGCAGGCATCTCTTCCCTGGTTCGCCGGTAAAGAATGGTGACAGATTTCATATCCTTTTGCCGAAGGGCTGTACGGGCTGCGTCAATAGCAGAATTTCCCCCGCCGATTACTCCCACCCGACCTCTGGCAAGGTGGTTTCCCCGCAGGTTAAATTCTTTCAGGAACTCAATGGAGGGATAAATCCCTTTTGCATCCTCGTTTTTCAGTTGAAGTGGTTTGCTTTTATGGGCCCCGATAGCAATCATGATGGCCTTGAATCCTTCTTCAATAAGCTTATCGATGGTTACTTCCGAACCCAAAGCCACATTACACTTCAGGGTGATATTTTCATCTATAAGAGCATCAATTTCTTTATCGATCGTCTCCCTTGGAAGACGGTAAGCGGGAATTGCACAATACAGCATTCCCCCTGGTTTCTCTTCCGCTTCGAAAACGGTGACTTTATATCCTTTTAAGGAAAGATAATGCGCCGTTGTCAGACCTGCCGGGCCGGCTCCGATAACGGCCACCGGAGCTTGTTTTATTTCAGCTGTTCGTTTAGGTTTGTATCTGGAGGGATCTACGCGATCCGTTACAAACCGTTTGAGAGCTCTTATCGCCACCGCTTCACCTTCGCTTCCACCCGAACGGCAGTGATCCTCACAGGGGTGGTTACAAACCCGGGCACATATTGAGGGAAAGGGATTTGCTTCCCGGATTGTAGTATATGCCTCATCATATTCACCACGGGCGATGTGCGCGATGTAACGCCAGGCTTCCGTACCAACCGGACACGCTGACTGACAGGGTGCTCCGACAAGTTCCCTGCAGACAAATGCATCACATCGTTTATGAATGATATGCCGTTCATACTCTGCACGGAAATATTTCAGGGTACTGAGAACCGGATTTGAAGCGGTCTGACCGAGTCCACACATGGTGGAATCCTGCACTACCAAAGCAAGCTCTTCCAGTAAATCAAGATCTTTAAGGGTTCCCTTTCCTTTCGAAATGTCATCAAGTATCTCATACATCCGTTGGGTGCCTTTTCGGCAGGTATAGCATTTTCCGCACGACTCAGCTTTTAGAAAATTCATGAAATATTTGGCTACATCGACCATGCAGGTGTTTTCATCCATCACGATCATGCCACCGGATCCCATGATGGAACCAGCTTGTGCAAGGGTATCATAATCAATGGAGAGATCAAATTTTGAAACAGGGATGCAGCCACCTGAAGGGCCTCCGGTTTGTACAGCTTTTATTTTGGTATTCCCGGCCGGACCTCCTCCGATGTCAAACACGATTTCCTTAATCGTGATGCCCATCGGGACTTCAATAAGACCTGTATTTTTTATTTTGCCGACCAGACTGAAAATCTTGGTACCGGAATTGTTTGCGGTTCCTATCTTCGCATATTCTGAGGCCCCCATATTGATGATAAAACCAATATTGGCCCAGGTTTCTACATTATTGATCACGGTGGGTTGTCCTTGGATCCCTTTCTGAACGGGATACGGTGGACGCTGACGGGGCTCGCCGACCTTCCCCTCAATGGATCGTATCAGTGCAGTCTCTTCACCACAAACAAATGCTCCGGCACCTTTTACGATTTGAATATCAAATGAAAATCCGGTCCCAAGGAGGTATTCTCCCAGCAGGCCCATCTCCCTTGCCTGCCTGAGTGCAATGATCAGATGTTTGATGGCTAAGGGATATTCGTTCCGGACATATACTACTCCCCGGTTTGCACCGGTAGCATAGGCTCCAATAGTCATTCCTTCAATAATGCTATGCGGATTCCCCTCCAGCAGACTTCGGTCCATATAGGCTCCGGGATCCCCTTCGTCGGCATTGCAAACCACAAACTTTCCCTCAGCGGATTTTTCCCTGGCCAGCAT
>QYQJ01000230.1 GCA_007280875.1 Bacteroidota bacterium | reverse complement strand
CTGCTGGCGCCGATATGGTGCATGTGGATTCCGTAAAGCAGGTCATCAGCTGGGCCCGGGAGGATATGGAGGCCAGCGGCCTGGAGGGGATCCGCTGGGTGGTGGAGGATGCTCTGAAGTTCGTAAGGCGGGAGGTAAAACGGGGAAACCGCTACGACGGCATCATCCTCGATCCACCGGCCTATGGACGGGGACCGGAAGGGGAGAAGTGGGTGCTAGAGGAGTCGATCGATGAGATGATCTCTCTATGCGTCCGGCTTCTCAGTCCGCAGGCCTCAGTTGGTAGCCCACAATCGGCAGTCACCAGTCACCAGTCACCAGTCACCAGTCCCCGGTTGTCATTTCTCATCCTCAGTTTGTACTCGATGGGGTTCTCATCGCTTATAGGAGAGAGTCTGCTGAAATGCCATTTCGGCACGGAAAGGGAGATCCAAACCGGTGAGTTTTTCTTTACCGACAGGGCCGGCCGGAAATTACCTCTTGGAACCTACACAAGATTTTTTTAACCCCGCCTATTTCTTGCTGCAATGGCGATTTGCACGAAGTACGTTTCAATTGAAGGATCCTCTTTCACGAAGAGGGCCTGCAAAAATTGATCTCTGGCACGCATCACCTCTTTTGTTCGGTGAGATCGTTGTGAAATTAGCAATTCGGTGGTGGCGGAAAATAAATCCAATGCACGGATTAAAGCTGGTTCAAAATCTTCACCCCGCTGTTTCAACTTTAACGTTCGCCCGACTTCACTCCCGATATTCCCCAATTGTTCAAGAATGGTCAATTGGTTCCATCGATCGCGATTGATGGCATAAGGCGGTATGTTGACAGGATGCATAGCAGTGCTTTACGGAGTAACTTTTCGCAGGACCAGCGCAATGATTTTCTTTCTGATCTCTTCATTTTCCACTCCTCGAGACATATTTTGCTGACGCGGTCGGATATTGATCATGGAATCGAATTCAACGAAATCATCCGATCCATATTTTTGAGGATAGAGATTGATGCCCCAGAGATCATTCTGCTTAGATCCTTGTTCCAATAAATATTGTTCCTGATCGACATGTAATTCTGCATCCACCACCAGAAGGTACAGATTCAAATCAACAACTGCTTTTACGAGCGAACCATACATTGCTGAAGCCATTTCGGAAAGCTCTCTCAGCGTTATAGAATCGATTTCTTTCACCGGCGTCTAATGACAGGAGACAAAGATACGGAAAAGGTGCTTTCCTGTTCACTTTTTATTGAACCACAACCTTTTCCACCCCACTCACCTTTTCACCCTCCATTACTTTCAATAAATAGACACCATGTTTCAGGCTGGAGACATCAACGATGGCTTTTAACTGGCCGGTACGTATGCATGTGGTGAGCTGCAGGCGGCCGGTAATGTCGAAAAGGTAAATTTTTGAAGCTTTTGCAGGGTGATCCAATGTTACGGTTAGTTGACCGGAAGCCGGATTCGGAGATGTTTGAAACACAGGACCCTTTTCGGGTGTGTAATTCAGATTTGTAATCACATAACATGATGGATAGGAGGGATTTTGATATAGCAATACGTCATTTTCACTATAGCAAAGCAAGCCAAACCCATCCCCGCCAACCATACCATCCCAGTTATGCAGAATACCACTTTTGCTGCCTACACTATCAACCCAATTTTCAACCTCGTCCATGCCTGTTCCTGACGGAATGCTCAAGTGCAACTGTTTCCTGAATGTATCACCAATTAAAAAACTGTCGATCGCGGTTACAAAATAGATCATTTCGGTAAAAGAATTTTGGGAATAATTGATTAAACCGGATACTTGCGCTGAATCTCCAACATTCAAATTTAGGGCATATAGTAAATGTTCCGGTTCCATTGCATTTGTACGGTAAAAAATCCGTTTTTCCGTATCCTCCCGGCTATATCCATAAAAAGACCAGTAAATTTGATTTTCGTCCAGAGAACGTTCAACACGTTTGTATTCCCATGGATTAATGACGGTATCGTTGGTGAAACGAATATGTTCGGTTGAAAGGGTCATGGATGAATAATGAAATATTACATTGCTCCATAATTTATCGGATGATACGATGGACTGGGATTGAACTATCATCCCGGAAATGAGCAGAACGAGGAAAAGCAGCAGTGTTTTCATAACGTTTTGTGTTTTTAATCAATGATGAGTTTTTCCGGTACTCTGGCGCAGGATTGAAGGGGTTCAGTTGTTATTGTTGATCTCATAGTGCTCTATTATTTGTTACACAGACCACTGCTTCAACTTTAACGTTCGCCCGCCTTCACTACCGATATTCCCCAATTGTTCAAGGATGGTTAACTGGTTCCATCGATCGCGATTGATAGCATAAGGCGGTATGTTGACAGGATGCATAAAGGTACATTACGGATTAACTTTTCGCATGATCATTCCCTTGTCGGATACAAATGCACTTTAAAAATATTAGAAGACCTTCCCAAGACCTTCCAGGTCTTCAAAACCTGGAAGGTCTTGTCACTCCTCCACAAACAAATCCGCTGCAATCCCATCAGCTAGAAATTTCCCCTTTCGTGTTAAGGTATAGATCCCGGCATTCCCGGTCAGATGGCCGGATGCCAGATGCCGGATGGCCTGATCCCGGAAATAGGATGAATGCCACTCCCCGAATCGTTGATGGATTTCCTGAAGATCGCATCCCCAAACCGTACGAAGTGAAGTCATGACGTACTCATTATACATCTGGCTAATCGAAAGGATCTCCTCTTCTGTATGGGGATGGCCTGTCTGGATGCCATGGATGTAGGATGTAAGATTCAGGATGTTCCAGCGTCGGGAGGTGCCGTTGTATGAGTGAGCGGAAGGGCCCAGCCCAAGGTAAGGAACTCCCAGCCAGTAGTTACTGTTATGCCGCGACTCATACCCAGGCAGGCAGAAGTTCGAAATTTCGTAGTGAATATACCCGGCTTTGTCCATCTCATCTATGAGGATCTCAAACTGTTCGGATGCCTGATCGTCAGATACCGGATACCGGATTCTCCCTTCCCCTGTTGGGGAGAGGCTGGGGGAGGGGTTTTGCCGGATCTGCCACGCCAGCTGGGTTTTGGGTTCCACGGTCAGAGCGTAAGCAGAGATATGCGGAATCCCCAGGTCGATGACC
Organism: Bacteroidota bacterium; assembly: GCA_007280875.1. Lineage (GTDB taxonomy): Bacteria > Bacteroidota > Bacteroidia > Bacteroidales > FEN-979 > QYOJ01. The sequence goes on along the minus strand of QYQJ01000230.1, from coordinate 18,361 downwards.
CGTTGCAGGTTTTCCCGCCAGTGCGCGTTCATCAGAGTTGGAATACCATAGATGAGATCCACGTTAAGATTTACGAATTCCGAATTACGAATTCCGAATTTTTCTTCCTGATCTTCGACCCTTGACCCTCGACCCTCGACCCTCATCCCGCATCGCGTATCCCGTATCAGTTCAACAGCCATAACAGCCTGCCTGGCATCATGACTTCTCCCGAGGTATTTCAGGTCTTCATCTAAAAAGGACTGCACCCCCAGGCTCACGCGATTAATCGCGCTGTAGGATAACGCTTCCAGATAGTCCGGTGTGACGTCGTCGGGATTCATCTCCAACGTGATCTCCCGATTTTCCATCTCTGATCTACGATTTACGATTGTTACATTTCGCTTTTCGCTTTTCGCTTTTCGTCTCTCTTCCCTTGACCTTCGACCCTCGACCCTCGACCCTTGAACCCCCATCCTTATCCCTCATGGCGCGTGGCTCATGGCTGATGGCTTGCAGGATCTCCTCCAGTCTGCTGACCGGGAGCAGCGAAGGCGTCCCTCCGCCGAAATAGATCGTTTCGATAGGTTGATCCCCCAGGTAGCCGCGTGTCAGGTAAATTTCACTCAGCAGGGCCTGCAGAAATTCATTACGGAATTTGGTTGTTGCCAGCGAAAAGAAGTTGCAGTAACTACATTTCTGCCTGCAGAAAGGAATATGGATATAGATCCCGGCCACCGGAACTACTTTTTCAGGATGATCCGGAAAGTGGTCCCCTTGCCCAGTATGGAAGATTTCACGAAGATCTTCCCATTGTGGTAGTTGTCTATGATCCGTTTTGATAACGTAAGACCCAACCCCCAGCCACGCGTTTTGGAGGTGTACCCGGGGTGGAAGATAGTTTTGAACCGGGATTTCTGAATCCCTTTCCCGGTATCCGTGATATCGATCACCACCTGTCTGGGATCTTCCGCTACGTCGATATGGATAGTACCGTTCCCCTCCATGGCATCGACCGCATTTTTACATAGATTCTCTATCACCCATTCGAACAGGTGAAGGTTGATAGGGACCGCAATCTGAGTCTCAGGGTCCGGAGTGACGGTAAACTTTACCTTAGGGGAGGTCCGCGACTTAATATAGCTCACCGTGTCGTAAATGACCTTAACGATATTATAAGGCTCCAGCCGGGCGGTTGCGCCGATTTTGGAAAAACGGTCGGTGATGGTCTCCAGCCGGTGGACATCTTTTTCGATCTCCCGGATGGTGTCGTCATCCAATCCCTTCAGCTTCAGCAATTCGACCCATCCAACCATGGATGAAAGCGGTGTTCCAAGTTGGTGGGCGGTCTCTTTGGCCATCCCTACCCACACCTGGTTCTGTTCCGAATTGCGTGCGGTGCTGAAGAGCAGGTAGGAGATGAACAGGAAGATCCCGAACACGCCGAACATCACAAACGGATAGTACTGCAGCTGGGTGAGAAGGAACGAATCTTTGTAGAAGATATACCGGATGCCGGTATCGGCCAGGTTGACTTCGATCGGGTTGTTCTGCGACGCCATGGCCTCCAGGGTCCGGATTACAAATACGGAATCCGACATCCTGTTTTCCGGCAGGTTCCCGTAAGCGATCACCGATTGTTTCGTACTGTCGGTAATGATCACCGGGACCGAAGCGGAGTTGAGCACCACTTCTGAAAAAAAAGAGCTGATCAGGTCATCAAGCGCTTCTTTCAGTTCGGAAAAGATATTGGAGTCCTTGTAATAGAGGTAGAACTTTTTATTTGCCCAGTAATTGACCACGATGGGTGGATATAAGGTAAACTCCTTCCTCAGCTTCCCCAGCAGCCGCTGTACTGTATCCGTGCTGAAATTGACATTCCGTACCGAGATGATATTATTCCGTTCATCGGTCTGGATCACCGGAATGGTGGTGTTCTGTGAGATCACATCGAGGTAAAAGTTGAGATCGTCGTTGGAGGTGGCTGAGTTGAGCCGCTTCTGTGCTTCTGCCAGGATGGCTACCCGTTTCCGTTCTTCGTTTTTGATCTGTTCAAAAAGAATATTGGTGAAATTCACCAGATCGGCTTTCCTATGAATGGCATCGGCCCAGATCTCCACATTTTTCCGTTCATCCTGCCGGGTATATTCCACCAGAATATTGGTATAGTACAGCGAAGTGGAGACAATCAAAATTGCGATTCCGAACAGGATCCACTTCCAGCGCTTTTTTCGGAGGTAAATGTCCATGATTCAACAAACAACGTGCAAATCTAGCCAATTCTTTTATCATCATATGGAAAAAGTCAATACTTTTACGGACGAGTTCTGGCCGTGTAATCGCTAAAGCAACCCATGAGACAAACCAGGTTAGTGCTGGAAGATGGAACGGTATTTTCCGGCCAATCCTTCGGATGTGAACGGTCAGTGGCCGGAGAGGTAGTGTTCAACACCTCCATGACCGGCTATCCCGAAAGCCTCACCGACCCCTCTTACCGTGGACAGATCCTGGTTTTGACCTATCCCCTGATCGGGAATTACGGGGTCCCGGCCGGGATTACGGAACATGATCTGTTTAAATTCTACGAATCGGATCACCTGCAGATCACCGGACTTATCATTGCCGATTATTCGGAGGAGTACAGCCACTGGAACGCCAGTGAGAGCCTCGGGCAGTGGCTTCTTCGCAGCGGGATTCCGGGACTCACCGGCATCGACACCCGGGCATTGACCAAGATCATCAGGGAGCGGGGCGCAATGCCGGGGAAGATTGAATTTGAGGGGGAACCGGTTGATTTTACCGATCCCAACAGGGAGAACCTGGTGAACCAGGTGAGCGTCTCCGAAGTCCAGGTCTATGGCAAGGGGTCAAAAAAGATCCTGCTCATTGACTGTGGTGTCAAGTACAACATCATCCGTCATTTTCTGAAACGGGACACCACGGTGATCCGGGTTCCGTGGGATTATGATTTTACTGCCGAATCCTACGATGGCCTTTTCATCTCCAACGGACCGGGAGATCCCAAGATGTGTGTTGCCACCATTGATCATTTACGGAAAGCGATGGACGGAAACAAACCGATATTCGGGATCTGCCTGGGGAACCAGTTGCTGGCCCTGGCATCGGGCGCCGATACCTACAAGCTTAAATATGGCCACCGGAGCCACAACCAGCCGGTGCTGATGAAGTGGACCAACAAGGCGTTCATCACCTCGCAGAATCACGGTTACGCCATCGACGACCGGACCCTGGGAGCGGAGTGGGAGACCTTTTTTGTGAACCTCAACGACCAGACCAATGAAGGGATACGGCATAAAACCCGCCCCATCTTTTCGGTTCAGTTCCATCCCGAGGCCTCCAGTGGTCCGACCGATACCGAGTACCTGTTTGACGAATTTCTCGACCTCATAGACCGGACAGGATGAGCGACGAGAAAACGATACGAACGGTGCTGGTACTGGGCAGCGGAGCCCTGAAGATCGGGGAAGCCGGAGAGTTTGACTACAGCGGCTCCCAGGCACTCAAAGCATTGCGGGAAGAGGGGATACGGTCGGTGCTGATCAATCCCAACATCGCTACGGTGCAGACCTCCGAAGGGATAGCCGACAAGATTTACTTCCTTCCCGTCACCCTCCAGTTTGTTGAGCAGATCATAGAAAAAGAACGTCCCGATGGCATCTTCCTGGCTTTTGGCGGGCAAACTGCCCTGAACTGTGGCATCCAACTGTTCAAATCGGGCATCCTGGAAAGATATGGGGTCAGGGTACTGGGGACACCTGTCGAAGCGATCATTGAGACAGAAGACCGTGAACTATTTGCACGCAAACTGCACTCAATCAATGTCAATACACCCCGAAGCATCGCCGTCACCACTCCGGAGGAGGCACTCAAGGCCTCCCGGGAACTTGGCTTTCCGGTTATCGTGCGGGCTGCTTTTGCACTCGGCGGACAAGGTTCCGGGTTCTGCCACAATGAGGAGGAGCTGAGCCGCCTGGCCGAAAAGACCTTTACCCACTCCAGCCAGATCCTGGTCGAGGAGTCGCTTAAAGGATGGAAAGAGGTGGAGTATGAAGTAGTGCGGGATGGCTACGATAACTGCATCACGGTGTGCAACATGGAGAACTTCGACCCGCTGGGGATTCATACGGGAGAGAGCATCGTGGTGGCGCCGTCGCAAACCCTTACCAACAACGAATACCATAAGCTACGGCAGCTTTCGATCAGCATCATCCGGAGTGTAGGGATAGTGGGAGAATGCAATGTACAGTATGCCCTGGATCCCGAATCGGAGGACTACCGGGTGATTGAAGTGAACGCCCGCCTCTCGCGCTCTTCTGCCCTGGCCTCCAAAGCCACCGGCTACCCCCTCGCTTTTGTCGCTGCCAAACTGGCTTTGGGATTTGGCCTGCACGAACTGAAGAACTCCATCACCAAAACAACCACAGCCTTTTTCGAACCTGCTCTTGATTACATTGTATGCAAGATCCCCCGGTGGGACCTCAATAAATTCATTGGGGTTTCAAAAGAGATCGGATCGAGCATGAAGAGCGTAGGAGAGGTAATGGCAATCGGACGCACCTTCGAAGAGGCGATCCAGAAAGGATTGCGGATGGTCGGCCAGGGGATGCATGGGTTTGTCGGGAATAACGACCTTCATTTTCCCGATATTGAGATGGCCCTCTCCGAACCTACCGACATGCGTATTTACAGCATTGCCAGTGCGTTCGGTGCAGGATTCTCCATTGACCAGATCCATGATCTGACCATGATCGACCGGTGGTTCCTGGTGAAGCTGAAATCAGTCTTTGACCTGATGCAGGAATTGAAGGAGTACCACACCCTGGAGGAGATCCCGGAAGCGCTGTTTCTTCTGGCCAAGAAAAAAGGGTTCTCAGACTTCCAGATTGGCCGGTTTGTCTTGAAAGACGGAGGAAATATGCGGGAGAAGATGCTGGAGGTACGTGATTATCGAAAGGCAGCCGGCATCCTTCCATTCATCAAACAGATCGATACCCTGGCAGCGGAGTACCCGGCTCAGACCAATTACCTCTACCTTACCTACAACGCCTCCGCCGGCGATATTGAGCCGGAACGTGACCGGCGCTCGGTGGTCGTCATTGGGTCGGGGGCATACCGGATCGGGAGTTCGGTGGAGTTCGACTGGTGTTCAGTCAATGCCCTGATGACCGTAAGAAAAGAGGGATACCGCTCGGTGATGATCAACTTCAATCCGGAGACAGTCAGTACCGACTACGATAGTTGCGACCGCCTCTACTTCGACGAACTCTCCTTTGAACGGGTCATGGATATCATGGATCTGGAGAGCCCCAAAGGAGTGATCGTCTCCACCGGAGGGCAGATTGCCAACAACCTGGCAATTCCGCTCTTCCGGGCCGGAGTGACCATCCTGGGGACCTCCCCGGAGCACATCGACCAGGCCGAGAACCGGCATAAATTCTCCTCTCTCCTGGATGATCTGAAGGTGGACCAACCCCGGTGGAAAGAGCTCTCTTCGATGGAAGAGATCCACCAGTTTGTAGAAGAGGTAAATTTTCCCGTTCTGATCAGACCTTCCTATGTCCTTTCCGGTGCTGCCATGAATGTGGTCTCCAACTACGATGAGCTGGATCTTTTCCTCAACCTGGCCGCACGCATATCAAAAGAGTACCCGGTGGTAGTGTCGGAGTTTATCCAGAATGCCAAGGAGATCGAGATCGATGCGGTAGCCAACGACGGGGAGATCATTGCCTATGCCATCTCCGAGCACATCGAATTTGCAGGGGTCCATTCCGGAGATGCCACCATGGTCTTTCCTGCCCAGAAGATCTATTTTGAAACCGCCCGCAGGATCAAGCGTATTTCACGGGATATTGCCCGGGCTCTGCACATCACCGGCCCTTACAATATACAGTTCCTGGCCAAGGATAACGCCATCAAGGTCATCGAATGCAACCTGCGGGCCTCCCGCTCCTTTCCTTTCGTGTCGAAGGTACTTAAGATCAATTTCATCGAACTGGCTACACGAATCATGCTGGGACTTCCTGCTGATAAGCCGAACAAATCGGCGTTTGATCTGGATTACATCGGGGTGAAAGCTCCCCAGTTCTCCTTTTCGCGGCTTCAAAAAGCTGATCCGGTGCTGGGTGTCGAAATGGCATCTACCGGAGAGGTTGGCTGTATCGGTGAAAACTACTACGAAACACTGTTGAAGGCAATGTTTTCTGTCGGGTATCGCATTCCGGAAAGGAGTATCCTCCTCTCTACGGGAGATGCCCGTTCCAAACTGGAACTCCTGCAGAGCGCCCGGATGCTGGCTGAAAAGGGATACCAGCTCTATGCTACCCGCGGCTCAGCGGTTTATTTAATGGAACACGATATCCCGGTCACAATACTCCACTGGCCCGATGAGGAACAACAACCCAATACCCTTACATACCTGCGGGAACGGAAGATCGACCTGGTTATCAATATCCCGAAAAACCTATCCAAAACGGAGCTGAACAACGACTATACCATCCGGCGTACGGCCGTGGATTTCAACATCCCACTCATTACCAACGCCCGTCTGGCCAGTGCCTTCATCTACGGAATCTGCCAGCTGGAAGAAGGGATCAAGATCAAGAGTTGGGATGAGTATTGATCAAGTATTTGTAACTTTGCCATTTTTCTTTTACAAACAGTTTCATTTAAATCAATAGGTATGAGAACAAGAATTATGTTAAGCCTCTTCGTGGTTGTCCTGTCCGGATTGAGCATGCTCCTGGGAGGTTGTAAAGAAAAACCGATGCAAGCAAGACAAATCCCGCTGGAGGATTTCTTTAAAAATCCAGATAAATCACGATACCGTATCTCCCCCGATGGAAAATACTACTCCTACATGGCACCCTATGAGAACCGGATGAACATCTTTGTACAGGAGATCGGTACCGACAGCGCGATCCGGCTCACCTCTGAGACCGATCGAGACATCTCCAACTATTTCTGGAAAAACCCGACCCGTATCCTCTATATGAAAGATACCGGCGGTGATGAGAACTACCGTCTGTACGGAGTCAACATGGATGGCTCCAACCTGGTTTGCTTCACCGACTTCCCGGAAGTCAGAACCGAGATCATTGATGATCTTGAGAATGTCCCCACGGAAGTCATCATCGGCATGAACAAACGGGATGCCCGTGTATTTGATCCCTACCGGCTGAATATCGAAACCGGCAAAATGGAAATGCTGGCCGAAAACCCCGGGAACATCCAGGGCTGGATGTTCGACCATGATGGCAAGCTGCGGGTAGCACTGGCGATTGATGGCGTGAACACGCAGGTACTGTACCGCGATAAAGAGAATCAACCTTTCCGGGCAGTCCTGACGACCAGTTTCAAAGAGACGATGAACCCGCAATTCTTCACCTTCGACAACAAGAATGTCTATGCGACATCTAACCTTGGCCGGGATAAAACGGCAGCTGTGATCTTTGATCTCGCCAAAGGAGAGGAGATCGAACTATTGTACCAGAATCCCGATTACGATGTGGATCAGATCAGTTATTCCAAAAAGCGGAAAGTGCTGACCACAGCCAGTTATGAATCCTGGAAGGGGGAACGGTATTTTTTCGACGACGAAACGAAACAACTGTATGACAGATTGAACAAGGACCTGGGAGAGTACGAAATTGCCATTACCGGTATGACCAAAGAAGAAGATAAATTCATCATCCGCACATACAGCGACCGTTCGTTAGGAGCCTATTACATCTACGATAAAAACAGTGACAAACTGACCAAAATCGTGGAGGTGAGTCCCTGGATCGATGAAAGCGAAATGGCTTCCCAGGTACCGGTCGAGTACCAGTCGAGAGATAGCCTCACCATTCACGGCTACGTGACCCTTCCGCTGGGGTATACCCTTGAAACGGCAGAAGACCTTCCGGTGGTGGTAAACCCGCACGGAGGGCCGTGGGCGCGCGACAGCTGGGGGTTCAATCCGGAGGTCCAGTTTCTGGCCAACCGCGGCTATGCGGTGTTCCAGATGAACTTCCGCGGATCCACCGGATACGGGAAGAAGTTCTGGGAAGAGAGCTTCAAGGAGTGGGGACTGACCATGCAGAATGATATCACCGATGGTGTAAAGTGGTTGATCGACCGGGATATTGCCGATGACGAGCGGATCGCAATCTATGGAGGCAGCTATGGCGGGTATGCTACCCTGGAAGGCCTTGTCAAGACCCCCGATCTCTATGCTGCTGGAGTGGATTATGTAGGAGTATCCAACCTTTTCACCTTCATGGAGACCATTCCACCCTATTGGAAACCCTTCCTCGAAATGATGTATGAGATGGTGGGCAATCCGGTTTCCGACAGCCTGCAGTTTGTTGAAACTTCCCCGGCACTGAATGCCGATAAGATCGTTGCCCCGCTACTGATCGCACAGGGAGCCAACGATCCCCGCGTGAACAAAGCCGAATCGGACCAGATGGTAGAGGCCTTAAAGGCCCGTGGGATTACTGTGGAATACCTGGTCAAGGATAACGAAGGACACGGGTTCCGCAACGAAGAAAACCGGTTTGATTTTTACCGGGCGATGGAGAAGTTCCTGGGGGAACACATGAAGTAATTTTATACAAACCGTTCTCCTTTTTCCAGCCTTACGTCGTTCACAAACTGCCGGATCTGTTGTTCATCGGCTTTTTTGCAAACCAGCAGGACGTTTTCTGATTCAACCACAATATAGTCGGTCAAACCTTCGAGAACGACCAGTTTATCGTTAGGCATGTTGATGATGCAGTTGGTGGAGTCGTATAGCATCACATTCTTCCCTACCACGGCATTTCCATTTTCATCCTGGGAACGGTTCTCGTACAGGGAGCCCCAGGTGCCCAAATCGGACCAACCGAAGTCGACAGCCAGCACAAACACATTAGGTGCTTTTTCCATCACACCGTAATCGATGGAAATACTTTTACATACCTGGTACGTTTCAGCGATGAAACCTGCTTCCTCCGGGGTTCCGTATTTCCCGATCCCTTTTTTGAAAAGGGAATCTACCTCAGGCAGGTAATCTTCGAATGCTTTCATGATAGACTTCAGCGACCAGATGAAAATCCCGGAGTTCCACAGGAAGTCGCCGCACTGAAGAAATGTCCTGGCCAGATCCAGGTTGGGTTTTTCAGTAAAGGTCTTTACTTTCCTGATCTGCTGGTCAGCAGGATAGACCTCTCCCTCCGTAAACTGAATATATCCATACCCCGTATCCGGACGGCTCGGTTTGATACCCAGCGTCAGCAACCAGTCGTGCTCGGAGGCAGCCTGCAGGGCCGATTGGATATTTTCGAGGAATATCTCCTCCTTCAGGATGATGTGATCGGAAGGGGCCACTACGATCTTTGCTTCCGGATCACGGGCCAACATGCAGTAGTTTGCATAGGCGATACAGGGGGCTGTGTTCCGCCTGGAGGGCTCGCAAAGGATCTGCTCCGGTGCAAGCTGCGGGAGCTGTTGCTGCACCAGGTCCCGGTACAGGTCGTTGGTAACGATGTAAATATTCTCGGTCGGACAGATCCTGACGAACCGGTTGAACGTCTGCTGGATCAGCGTTTCGCCTGTTCCCAGAATATCAATGAATTGTTTGGGATGGGAGGTCCGGCTCATAGGCCAGAAACGGGCACCAATTCCACCCGCCATGATGACGCAGTAAGAGTGTTCCGACATAGTGATGAGGATTGGTTTAGTGCAAATATAAACTAATTTACGTATCCACCGGGAAAACACGGGCAAGCGGGGAAAAGAGATACATTTTACGGTCTTTCAGTCGCTGACACCGGTATCGTTTCCGGAGTTTCTCTTCTTTCCGGAAAAGCATGCCGGATGTGGTTGTGAACAGACCTCCTTCAGGCAATTTCTCCATCAGGATTCCTTCCGGAGCAGGATCAAAGTGAAGCAGCACCCTGGCCAGGTGCGGATCGCTATGGGTGGATGCCCGTGGATTTTTCAGATGTAGTTGAAGAGCCTCCAGAATGGCCGCAGGGAAGATTTCAGGAATCAGGTACGGGGTGATCAGTTGCCGGAATTCCTCTTTCCACCGCTCCCCGTGAGGGGGTACACGTTTTCTCCGCTTCAGTGGGGAACGGCGGGACTGCTCTTCAAAGAGATAGTAATGGGCCATCTCATGGAGCAGTGTGATCAGGAAAGCATACTCGTTGAGGGTACGATTGATGGAGATACGCGGGGGTGAACCGTTCCGTGGAGGCCGGAAATCTCCTGATTTGGATGACCGGCCCCGGGTGATCAACAGGCTGACCTTATGGACTGAGAACCAGTTCAAAACAAGTGAAAGAGCAGGATCAGGAATGATCCCTATCAATACCCTCCGGAACTTCAGGAGAACAGGGTCAGCGGTTTCACTGGGAACTGAAGGTGCTGGCTGAAAGAGGGACAATTGCAATTTTTCCTGGGTTTTGGATAACGCCTTGGGTACCGGTGTGTGGTACACCCTTCAAAAATAGTGGAAAAAGCAATCAGCAGGATTATCCAACCCATGTATTTGAGATATTTTTTCATCCTTTCGTCTTGTTTTTCCGGACTTTTTTGACGCCGTTATCTTCCATTTTACACACTTTTCCTTTCGGATACCGGTTGTAATACCGGGTCGAAGAGCAGGAAGAATTAAAAATGAGCAGACTCGCTGCCAGGATCAGTATAGCCAGGTAAAATGTTCTTTTCTGAAGGGGATTTGCCATATAAAATAAAACTCCGCAGAATTTGTTTTAGTATATGAACTTCCTGATATCCCGAAATGTGTTAAATTAGCATTGCGAAAATATGTATAAATTTGTACATACAGTAGGGCAATACGTACTGTTGATGAGACGGGTATTTACCCGTCCTCAGAGGGGAAAGATATTCTGGAACCACCTCTTTGATGAGTTCCAGCACCTGGGGCTGGAGTCGCTCGGAATCGTTGCCATCATCTCTACCTTTATGGGAGCAGTGGTGGCTATCCAAACGGCTTTCAATATCGACAGTCCGCTCATTTCTATGTCGATGGTAGGATTCACTACGGCACAGTCGGTGATTCTGGAGTTTTCGCCCACAGTGATCAGCCTGATCCTGGCCGGGAAAGTGGGTTCACGTATTGCATCCGAAATTGGCACCATGCGGGTGACAGAACAGATTGACGCCCTGGAGATCATGGGGGTCAACTCGGCCAACTACCTGATCTTCCCAAAGGTGGTCGCCTGTCTCTTGATCAATCCGGTACTGATTGTCATCAGCATATGGCTGGGTGTCCTGGGGGGCTGGATCGCCATGGAAGCATCCGGCCTGGTCACAACCACCGATTACCTCTACGGGATCCGGATTGATTTTGATCCCTATATTGTCTTTTATGCTCTGATCAAGACAGTCTTCTTTGCTTACATCATTGCGACGGTGGCTGGCTATTACGGGTACGTGACCGAAGGAGGCGCACTGGAAGTGGGACAGGCCAGTACCAAAGCAGTCGTTTACAGCAGCATCCTGATCATCCTCTTCAACCTGATACTCACCCAAATTCTCCTTACATGATCGAAGCGGTCGGCATATGCAAGCAATTTGGCGACAACATGGTGTTGAAGGATATCAACTGCGTGTTTGAAAAGGGAAAGACCAACCTGATAATCGGACAGAGCGGATCCGGAAAAACAGTACTGATGAAATGCCTGGTCGGACTATTTGAAGTGGATTCTGGGAAAGTGCTTTATGATAACAGGAACTTCTCAAGCATGAATACTAATCAGCGAAAAAAAATTCGGCAGGAGATCGGGATGCTCTTCCAGATGGGAGCCCTGTTCGACATGATGAACGTACAGGAGAATGTGATGTTTCCGCTCAATATGTTCACCGATAAAACGGAAGAGGAAAAACTCGACCGGGTCAATTTCGTCCTGAAGCGGGTCAACCTGGAGAATTCCAATGCATTGATGCCATCGGAACTCAGCGGCGGGATGCGGAAGCGGGTCGCCATTGCGCGGGCCATTTCCATGAACCCGCAGTACCTTTTCTGCGACGAGCCCAACAGCGGTCTGGATCCCCAGACAGCCGGGGTAATTGACATCCTGATCCAGGAGATCACCCGAGAGTATGATATCACCACCATTGTCAATACCCACGACATGAACTCGGTGCTCAGCATTGGCGATCAGGTGAATTTCATTTACAAAGGCCAGCTATGGTGGCAGGGGACTAAGGACGAAATCCTGGAGACCACTAATACGGAACTCAATGATTTCGTCTTCGGAACAGAACTCACATCCCGCTTAAAAACCCGTCGCTCCTGATGGAGGTAATCGATATCGTGATCCTGGTTTTTGCCGGGTTGATGGTCATCCTCGGTTTTCGCAAAGGATTGATCATCAGTCTGGCTACACTGGTGGCACTGATCCTTGGGATTTACCTGGCCGTCTACTTTTCACATGTTGCAGGAGAACTTCTGCGTTCCGTATTCGACAGTTCTTCAACCTACCTCCCTGTGATCTCCTTCGCCGTCACTTTCCTGGCCGTACTGATCGGCGTACTGCTTCTCGGCAAACTCATTGAAAAACTGGTGGATGTGATCGGCATGGGATTTCTGAATCACCTGGCCGGTGCGGTACTGGGGCTTGTTAAAAGCGTTCTCATCCTCAGCGTGGTCTTCTTTCTCATTTCCATTGCCGATTCGAACCAGAAGTTGATCACCTCCAACGTGAAACAGAAGTCACTTTTTTACAAACATATCGCTTTGGTATTCCCTGCCATCATGCAATGGACTGGCACGGAGGCCCTGTTCACTCCACCACCACCTTCTCCATCATCGGCCTCTTGCCGGGCAGGGTGACCTTCAGGATATATAGTCCTTTTGGTAATTGGCCGACATCCAGCTCAAGAATATCCTTATTTGGGGGGATCCGGGTGGTACGCATGGGCTGGCCGGTGAGGTTGAACAGCTCAATTTCAGTTCCTTCCTGATTGATATGGAACTCGATGGTCAGTTTAACGGTTGCAGGATTAGGATAGAAGATGAATGGCTTATCCGGGGTGAAGGTCTTTACCCATATCTCCTCCTGTCCCACCCAGCATTGGTCCGGGGCTTCGCAACCGAGGCTGTCCACCTTCAGTACCCATGAGTCCTGGGTGCCTGTATCTGGAGGGTATGGCCATACCGACCCGCAGGCGATATACCCATTATCCTGTGTAGGGACAACATTGTATAAAATATTCATACTTAACATGGCAGTAAGTAATAAATATTCACGGTACCAGAGCTCGTTGCCGGCGGAATCGGTTTTAAGGATCCAACCGATCTCATTCCAGGTGTAATCGTTGGAATAATAATAACTGCCTATAGCAACAATATCTCCATTTTCAAGTACACGTATTTTATTAAATCTTATTTTGTGCTTGTGAAAACCATACTTTTTATCCCAGATAATCGTGTTTGAATTGTCTATTTTAACAATATTGATTTTATTGTAATATTCCCCTGATCCCCAGCAGGAATCGGAATACGTTGTCCCGCAAATAATATTACCGTCATTAGCTAGATCAATCATACTATAGTCTTCACGGCATACAGGGTTTCCCAAATATCTCAACCATTCCTGATTACCAATACTATCGGTTTTAATCAAAATAGGGTCATTATCTTGAGAAGATGATCCATTAGACGGATAAGCACCGGCGCCAATCACATATCCTCCATCAGAAGTAGGGGAGACATCAAATGGTAAAAAATGTGTGTTTCCTGAGCCGTAGTATTTTCGCCAGATTAATTGTCCAAGGCTGTCCACTCTATGCAGATTGATCCGGATGGGAGCCGATCCATTTACCAATCCATGACTCCCCACAATAATATAACCCTTATCCGGCAACTCTCTGAAATTCCTGAACAGAAAACTTGTGTCATGAGGAGTATCATCACTGAATGTTTTAGTCCAAAGAGTATCCAGCGTATTATCAAACCGCCACAGCATCCCGCGATCCCAACGCCCACCGGTTACGTAGTTATACGCGAAACCCACCATTGAAAAACCTGCATTATCTGATGTTTTTATAAAACTGCCCGGATATCCGGTTGTCAGTCCAATTAAACTGTCCTCGAATACAATATCACTGCTAATCCGGTTTCCCATAGTGTCTAAAATGATAAATCCAAAATGTCTGTATGCCTGATAATCAGGTACTGCTTCTGCAAGTAAAATGTACCCGAAATTCTCAGTAATAATATCTTGGGAATAGCTAGCAGTTGCATTCTGCAGGAAATCATATCTTTTACTAAAATAAATCTGGGAATAGATAACGTGATTTATCCCAGTAAACAGCAAAAGGACAAATATGACTAATCTAGAATTCATATAAAATTAGGGATCTCGCCGGGAAGCAAAATCCCGTTATTATTTCATCATTTACTAACAATCAGTTTAGCGCATTTCACAGCCTTTCCTCCCGAACGGATTGTACAAATGTACAATCCGGAGGGGAGATTATCAAGCGGAAAGATAAGATAATCATGGTTTTTAGCTAAAATCAACGAAGTAATCTTTCTGCCCTGAATGTCGGCAATCTCAAGGGTAGATCCAGCCTGATAGTCTTTCAATTCAATCTCAAAAACGCAATACGTTGCTGCAGGATTCGGGTATATTTTCATGAAGTTTCTTTCCCGGATGGTTTTCCCCGGCCAAACAACTGTGGATTCTTTGAGTCCGGAAACAGGCAACAGATAGGGTTCAATGTAAGTTGTTGCATGGAGTGCGACAAGCAGATTGGTTGCATAAATGGAAGTTAAACCTGATGAATCCTGAGCGATAGAGACAAGTGCATTTACCTGTGATGAATCGGACTGCAGTACCGAAAATAAGGAATCCTGGCATTGTTTATATAAATTGATCAAATCCTGATAATTCTGATGTTCCATGGTCATTTCCGGGGTAAACGGGTATGAATCGGGCAAATTTTCCAGTAAGGATGTCGCTCCTGCAGAATCGCCATTTTCATTCAGGATAAACGCCTGTTGATATCGTGCCCATAGATAATCACTACAGGTTAGCCACGTCAGTACACTATCCACTGGAGAAGCGCTCAGGGTATCGAATGAATGATATCTTATTATATTGTTCAGGGTTCTGGAATAGTCATTATAGTATCCTGCCAGATTTGATTCAAGCGCTTCCTTTGCCCCGGTTATATAGAGACCTTGCATGATATCGGTAATCTGGTCATCCGACAAGGGATTGATCCGGTTCTCCAACTCCTGCAATACCGTATCCGATTTGGCTGACTGGGGGTTCTCCGTCAATATATCCGTAACCATAGCAGCATTAAGAACCGATTCCTGATTTATGGCCGAAACCATAACTGTATCAGATAGATACGGCGATTTTGAGATGAGGTCGTTATATACCTCCAATGCCTTTTCTGGAGTACTTGAAATGACATCCAGGTTCGTTTGTTGCGTATTTCCACCATCCACAAGAAGGGTTAACAGATTTTTTACAGAATCTGCATCAGCTTCATACTCTCCCAGGAGAAGCTTTTGATCCTCGATACCACCCCCACCGCCCCCGGGAGTAAAGTTTGAAAGGCAGCATGTCAAAGAATCATAAAAGTTGCCAATGGCGGACCTTTGAGGATTTATAGTTGAATAATTTGTCGGCCTGACTTTTACAGGAAATGGGGCATTCACTGTATCATGATGATAATACATCAGCATGCCCCCTTCATTGTGGTAGTTGTAATCCGTATGAGAGGGTGGTGAAAAAGGATTACGGACTGAGAAAATATTTCCAGCAGGATATGTTACATCAGAACCACTGCGTCCTTGAGGATCTTTTATTCCTAAACCCATAATACTCGGATTATAAACAGTGACAGCAATATCATACCTGCACGTATTAAAATAGTTGCATTTAAGGGTCAAACCTTGTGATCCATCATTGCTTCGATTCTTATTTTGTGCCAGTATACCGATATTCAAGGAATCAAAGTTATTATTGTAGATTTCGTTATCGGCGTCAATGTAACTTCCGCAGTTACTGTTATTAATAATTGCTCCAATTGCCCAGGAATTATCATTACCGCCAGGTCCGGTAAAAACATTATCTTCAACCCTGTACCCATTACAAAAATCCAGATATAATCCCCCGAAATGTTCTCTTGAATTAGTATCAATTTTTAAAATAGTAAAGTCGGATCTGGTTATTTGGGCAGCTGAAACGCCAGAAGCATAAATCCCGGCACCTTCTACAAATTTTACAATTGATGTGATAGTAAGATAACCTCCGTATTCAATAAATACATTATTATGCATGGTTCTGTCAGTATTCCATTCCACGGTGGTTGAGATAGTTTCCGGTTCCCCATAAATTGAACAGTCAAGTTGTGATTCCCAGATCCCATATCCAAATGTTGATATCCGTAAAGCTTCCGGACAATTATCCAGGTTATTAGGTTCAACATAATCAATATCAGTGACGATTGCCGGTGGAAGATGTTTATTAAAAGGCTCCCATTCATGTTCTGTATCATTATATCGGAAGACTCCTGCATCTGTTCCGATAAAGATGGAATAATTTCCGTTTGAGCCAATGGCTTTTGCCGAGTTTACAGGCAGATTCGGAAGACTTGAAGAATATAAATCCTGAAATGAAGACCCTCCGTTAGTTGAATATAACACCCTATACTGAGTCCCATTTAGTCCAGATGCAAAATTTCCAAATGAGATCCAAATATTATTAGGATTGTCTGGAGCAATTGCGATCGATGTTATTCCACATTTGTACAATGCCCAGTCCTCATTATTTGAACTCTCATAATTTAAATTATCTGTTAGGTCAGTCCAGTTTTGGCCTTTATCTATCGTTTTAAACAATTTTGGCGTTTCCTTCCATCCCGGGATCGAGTTGTCCCATGGAAATTTTCCTGCATAGGCGATGTAGATAATGTTTTCATTTGATGGCGCTATTGCAATTGCAGCCAGTACATCTGTATACCAGATTGCATGTTGTGAAAAGTCAAAAAAAGGTGGTTGCGAAAAGTTATTTACTACTGGTGGATTTTGATTGGCATCAACTGTGGCTTTGTAAATGTTCTGATAACCGAGAAAAATTTCATCATAATCCACAGGATTGAATACCATTGGTCTGTTTACAAGACAACCTTCATTAGGTGAGGGGACATTTGTATCCAAAGCATTAGAAGTGATACCAAAACCATTAATCGTTTTCATAACAGCGCCTTGTCCGGAGCCGGATCCACAGACTATATATGCAATATTTTGATTCGATTGATGAATGCAAACATCATATGCATCACCAATTCCACTGGTTTTATTATTCCATTTGTTAGGCGGGTAGTAATAGAAAAAGCCATTATCCTGGCTACCACCTCCATAGTAACTGGGATGTTGATTAGATAACCCAATCCCATAAAATTGTGTTATAAATAAACCTGTGCCATTGATATTTGAAAATTCAGGTTGTGAGGCGGTTGAACTCCGAAACCCTTTGGTTACTCCACCGTCATTTCCTATGAACAAATATTCATTATTATTTTCATCCAAAATGTAGTCAACATCGCGAGTATCCACATGATAGAACGTCCATGGATAGCCCTGATCTTCAAATACTATAACGCTATTAGTTGAATAATCTGCCTGCGTCATATAAAATCCACATGCATAAAACTCGTTTTGTTTTGAGTCACTCATTATTAATTGGTTCATATTTCGGTTGATGCCTCCGAACTTTGACATGTAACCACCTCCAGCTTCATGAGAAAAGATCTTGGCTATATCATTTGTATTTTTATTAAAGGAATAAAGTTTGTATTGAAGGCCTGTGCTATCAAGAAAATTTCCTCCTAAATATATGTAATAGGGATCCTGGATAGTTTCATCTATCGAATACCTTTGCGCATAGTTATTTGTATCAAAGATCGTTGAATCATCCAATTTTGTCCAGTAAGTCGAATCAAAATTTAAAGAAAATACATTTATCATCTTCCAGAACTCTGGAAGACATTTATCCGGATTATTTGGATCCCCATACTCGTACCCATCCACACATACATACACTGTTGAAAAATTGCTACCCAAAGAGAATTTCGCTTCAATTGCCGATTTTTTTACCCAAGTAACGCAATTATTAGCATAACGTGTTGGGAGAATCAACGACTCATTTGTAATCCAACCATCAAATGTTCTATAAACATTGCGATCGCAGAAAGCAAGCATTTGAGAAGGATTTGTTTCATTTATTAAGATTTGTCGTACAGAAGTACATGAGCTAGGTTCAAATACCATGAATTCATGTCATTCGTCGTTGGCTATGCTTTGCTCCGCCGAGCTCGCTTCGCTTCGGTTCATGGCATTCTTAATCAG
>QYQJ01000054.1 GCA_007280875.1 Bacteroidota bacterium | reverse complement strand
GTAATACGGCAAGCGTAATAACAAAGGGCAAAGATACGAATTTTAGAATCAGGAGATTTACCTAAATTTGTTCGTTATTACAGAAAACCAACTGATTATGAAACGCGATTTAACCATATTATCTATTTTACTGATTTTCTTATCTCTTCAGGGGTTTTCACAGCTCCCGAAGAACCCCGAGGATGTAAAACCGCTGAAAGTAGGAGAAGCTGTCCCTGCGATCACGTTAAAATCGATATCGGAATCGGCAATTTCACTGAAAAACCTGTTGAGGGAAAAGCCAACGGTCCTCATCTTTTACCGGGGAGGCTGGTGCCCATACTGCAATCAGCACCTGGCTGAAATGGCCGATTACGAAAAGAGCATTCTGGAAATGGGATATCAGATCGTTGCGGTCAGTCCCGATTCACCCGAAAATCTCAGCCGGACACTTGATAAGAATGCAATCCATTATTCCCTGCTCTCCGACAGCCGTGGAGAGCTGATCAAAGCCATGGGCATAGCTTACAAGGCAACGTTCCTCTATGAAAGTATCCGCAGCAAAGGAGCTACCGGAGAGAAACTCGATCTCCTTCCAGTTCCCTCCCTGTTTGTGGTAAATCAGAAAGGGATTATTCAGTATGAATATGTCAATCCTGATTACAGGGTGAGGATGAGCGGGGAGGAGTTGTCGAGGGTGCTTTCATTGTTGAAAAAGTGATCCCGGCTTTTAATGTAGTACTTTCGCCAATATAAACCATCCCTTAAAACATGTGCAATGGAAGAGCAGATCAAAGAATTCCTTTATAATCCTACGGTTGGCAGGTTGGTTGCTATTTTTCTGGGTGTTTTTATCATCTGGATTGTAATTACACTTACTCAACGAAAACTATTGAGGAAGATAAAGGATACGGACAATCGATACCGAACCCGGAAGATATTGACATTTGCAGGTTATTTTCTGACCCTTGTTTTGATTACGGTTGTATTCTTTGATAAACTGGGAGGATTCACAGTCGCTCTTGGTGTTGCCGGAGCCGGAATCGCTTTTGCCTTGCAGGAGGTGATCGCCAGCTTCGCCGGATGGATGGCCATCATGTTCGGAGGCTTCTACAAAACCGGAGACCGTGTGCAACTTGGAGGGATCAAGGGGGATGTGATTGATATCGGTGTTATTCGTACAACACTGATGGAAACGGGGCAGTGGGTTAACGGTGATTTGTACAATGGACGGATTGTACGGATTGCCAATAGCTTTGTCTTTAAAGAACCAGTATTTAACTATTCAGCCGACTTTCCGTTCTTATGGGATGAGATTAAAATCCCCATTCAATACGGGAGTGATTATCAGGCGGTAAGAGAAATTCTAAACCGGGCTGCATATGATCTTGTAGGAGACTATATCGGTATTGCTCAGGAGACCTGGAAGCAGATGGTCAACAAATACATGATAGAAGACGCATCCACTGAACCCATGGTGACACTGGTTGCAACCGATAACTGGGTGGAATTTACCCTAAGGTACACGGTCGACCTTAAGAAGAGGAGAACCACAAAAGACAACCTCTATCTGCGGATTCTGGAGGAGGTGGATAAAACAGGAGGGAAGGTGAAATTTGCTTCGGCAACATTTCAGCTTGTAGAAGGATCTGAATTAAATGTACACCTTAAGAATGGAAGATAATTTATGGAAAATATTGAAATACGACACTTAAACATGAATGACTACCTGGAGTTGAAAGACTCTATGATTGAGGTTTACCACACATGGGCAGGATCATACTGGAAAGAGCATCACATTGAAACGCTGCTGCATCATTTCGGGAATGTGAGAACACTGAAAGACAGAAGGAGTGATCTTTATGAGGTGAGATACCTGAAGTAGATCCTGTGATTTTTTTAATTTCGCACCTGTAACAGAACCAGTCTGCATGGACCTCCCTATCCTGAAAGACGTCGTCATCATCCTGGGCCTATCGGTCCTTATCATCCTGCTGTTTCACCGGTTCCGGATTCCATCCATCCTGGGCTTTTTACTTACCGGGATCATCATCGGCCCGCATGGGCTCAGCCTCATCAACGCTCCCCAAGAAGTGGAGCTGATGGCAGAGATAGGGGTGATCTTCCTGCTGTTTGTCATCGGTATTGAGATATCCATAAAAGGGATGGTCTCCATCAAGCGCATCGTATTCCTGGGTGGTTTTTTACAGGTGGCCCTGACCATCGGGGCTATAGCCCTGATCAGCTTAGGCTTCGGACTGCCTATCCGGCAGGCGGTCTTCATGGGATTCCTGTTTGCCCTGAGCAGTACGGCCATCGTATTGAAAGTGCTTCAGGAGAGGGGAGATATCACATCTCCCCAGGGAAGGGTAGCGATAGGCATTCTGATCTTCCAGGATATCATGGTGGTTCCCCTCATCCTGTTTACCCCGCTGCTTGCAGGCCATGCAACCGATATTCCCATGACCCTGCTGATGATGCTGGGAAAATTCGCAGGCATCGTGGTGATCCTCTTCCTGCTGGCTCGCTACCTGGTGCCCAGGCTGCTCGACCTGGTAGTACGAACACGGAACAATGAGCTATTCCTGGTCACCATCATCGTCATCTGCTTTGCTACCGCCTGGCTCACCAACAGCCTGGGATTATCCCTGGCTTTGGGAGCTTTTTTCGCCGGGCTGATCATCTCCGAATCGCCTTACAGTCATCAGGCTACAGCCAACATTCTCCCGTTCCGTGAGATATTCATCAGCTTCTTTTTTGTCTCCATCGGAATGCTGCTGGATCTGCGCTTTTTTTTCCAGGAGATCCTCTACATCCATTTCCTGGCGATCGTCACGCTGACCGCGAAAATCCTGATCATCCTGGTTGTGGTGATCATTCTGCGCTATCCGTTAAAGGTAGTCCTTCTGTCAGGTCTGACCCTCTTCCAGGTCGGGGAATTTGCCTTCATCCTTTCCGCCACCGGTGTGGCAGAGGGGTTGTTGTCGCCGGAACATTACCAGTATTTCCTGGCAGTATCCATCATGTCAATGGGGGCTACGCCATTCGTGATTGCACTCTCTCCCCAGATTACCGATTCCCTACTCCGGCTGCCACTCTCCCAGCAGGTGAAACGAAGGCTCGACGCCTTTCAGAAGGTTAAAGCCTATACGCACCGGCTTCCCGAAGAGATGGAGGACCACCTGGTGATCATCGGGTATGGCATCAATGGAAAAAATGTTGCCAAAGCGGCCCGTGGTGCTGAAATCCCATATGTCATCGTCGAGCAGGATGCCCCTGTGATGGAAGAGGCCAAGTTGAACAGGGAACCCGTAGTGTTCGGGGATGCTACGCAGGAGGTGATCCTGAAGCACGTCAACGCCTGGTCGGCCCGGGTGGTGGTGGTCGCCATTTCCGATCCGGATGCCACCCGGATCATCGTATCGAAGATCCGGGAACTTTCCGATACCGTCTACATCATCGTCAGGACCCGACACATGAAAGAGATCGACGGCAACCTGCGGCTGGGTGCCGATGAGGTCATACCCGAGGAGTTTGAAACCTCCATCGAGATCTTTGCCCGGGTTTTGCATAAATATCTGGTCCCGGAAAATGAGATCGAGACCTACATTGAGTCCATCCGGGCCGACAACTACGAGATGCTCCGCGGGGTCAGCGGGATGTTCAACAAGGGGTCCCTGCACCTGGATATCCCCCACATCCGGATCTATTCGGTCCAGGTACAGTGCGAAGACAACCGGGTGGTAGGAAAGAGTGTGAAGGATTCAAAACTTCGGGCAGAATTCTGTATAACCCTGCTGGCCATTCAGCGCGGGACGAAGTATATCACGCACATTGAGGCCGCTACAAAAATTCTGCAGGACGACGTACTTTACCTGCTCGGTACCCCGGAAAATATCTCCCGGGTCAGCAAATATCTTCGCCTTTCATAACTTTGCAGTAAAATCACGAATCCTTCGACATGACCCAACCTCCGTTTCTCAGGAAAGGCGATAAGGTCGCCATCGTCTCCCCGGCCAGGAGCATCACCTTCGAAGAGGTGTTCCCGGCCATGAAGCTCTTTCAGAAATGGGGGCTCGAAGTGGTGCTGGGCACCCATGTGTTCGGAAAGCATCATCAATTCAGCGGAACGGATGACCAACGGCGACAGGACCTTCAGCAGATGCTCGACGATCCCTCCATCAGGGCAGTCATTGCCTCCAGGGGAGGATATGGAACGGTGCGGATCATCGACAGGATTGATTTCAAACAGTTTTCCCAGCAGCCCAAATGGATTGTAGGTTACAGTGACATCACCGTTCTTCATTCGCACATTCACAGGTACTTGGGAGTTCAGACTCTCCATGCAACCATGCCATATAACATCAAAGAGCAGAATACCAATGAAGTAGCTATTGAATCCTTGAGAAAAGCCCTGTTCGGTGAAAAAATTTCTTACTCCAAACATATAACCTTTTGGGATCGAACCGGATTAACAGAGGGTGAACTGGTGGGTGGCAACCTCTCCATTTTCTGCAACCTGGCCGGAACTCTTTCGGATATTGATACCAAAGGGAAGATCCTCCTGCTGGAGGATGTGGATGAGTATCTTTACCATCTTGACCGGATGATGGTGAACCTGAAGAGAAGCGACAGACTGAAAGAGCTGAAAGGGCTGATCGTGGGAGGCTTAACGGACATGAAGGATAACGAAGTACCTTTTGGCAAGAGCGCACAGGAGATCATCCGGGAGGCAGTGAAGGAGTATACATACCCGGTGTGTTTCGACTTTCCGGCAGGCCACGAAAAAATGAATGTGGCGCTCTACCTGGGAAGGAGAGCAAAACTGATGGTGGATAAAGAGGTTTCCCTGCTGTTTGACTGACTTACTCTGGATCCTGGATTCTTGATCCTTGATCTTCGACCCTCTTCTGGATACTAGATACCAGATGCCGCTGCTTCGTCGCTACGCTTCTCGCAGTGACAATGATACCGGATGTATTTCGCTTTTCGCTTCTCGCTACTTCACCAAATATATACAGCTATGGCAACGATACATGAATTGGGCAGAAGAGGGGAGGAGCTGGCAGCTCAGTACCTCCTGGAGAAGGGGTATAAAATCCTGGAAACCAACTGGCGG
>QYQJ01000220.1 GCA_007280875.1 Bacteroidota bacterium | reverse complement strand
GGCCGGGAAAGAGCTGGTAGAGGAATTTCCGGATGAGATCAGGGCCCTTCGCGCAGCCCTCATTGTTAACCGCATGACGGTCTTCCGGAACACCGATGAGAGCCAGGTCTGCCTCTTCAAATTCAGGGAAAGTGCCTGTTTCGGTGTACAGGCTGATCAGGTCACCGATCCTGCGATGGCCTTCTTCCTCGCAGGCAGGAAGGATGTCGCTCAGGTCTACTGGGTTAAAGAACTCTTCCATAGGTCAATTGAATAGAGTTATCTATTTTGATTTGCGTGATCTGCTGGCTTTTGTCGGTTTGGAATCCGCAATGATGCGCCGGCACTCTTCCAGGGTCAGCTCCTCGGCCACTTTTCCTCTGGGAATCTTGTAATTCAGTTTGTTGAACGAAATATATGGTCCGTATTTCCCTTTCAGGATCTTCACTCCGGGATCCTCCTGGAAGGATGCAATCGTTTTTTCCTGATCCAGCTTTTTCTTCACAGCCATGAGTTCGGAAGCACGCTCCAGCGTAAGAGTCAGGGGGTCATCCTCTTTCATCAGGGAGTAAAACTGTGATTTATATTTAATGAACGGACCAAATCTTCCGGTGGCAACCACAACTTCAGCATTCTCAATGATACCCACTGTACGAGGAAGTTTGAACAGCTCCAGGGCCTCTTCCAGCGAGATGGTCTCCATGCTCTGCCCTTTTTTCAGTCCGGCAAACCTGGGTTTTTCCTGTTCGTTCCCATTCCCCATTTGGGCCATCGGACCATACCGGCCGATTTTTACATAGACATTGAGTCCGGTTTTGGGATCTTTACCCAGTAATTTCTCTCCGCTTACTTTGCCGGTTCCCCCCATGGTTTGTTCAACCCGGTTGTGAAACGGGTTGTAGAACTCCTGGATCATTGCATTCCAGACCAGCTTCCCCTGAGCAATCTCATCGAATTCCTCCTCTACGGTCGCGGTGAAATTATAATCCATAATACTGGCGAAATGCTCCAGTAAAAACTGATTCACCAGGGTCCCAATATCGGTCGGAAATAACTTTGCCTTTTCCGAACCTATTTTTTCACTCTTCTCATCCGAGGCTATCTTCCCATCTTTCAGGGTAATAATTTCGAACTGCCGTGTGACTCCCTGACGGTCTTCCTTAACTATATATTCCCTCTTCTGGATGGTCGAAATAGTAGGAGCATACGTGGAAGGCCGTCCAATCCCGAGTTCTTCCATTTTCTTGACCAGCATCGCTTCCGTATACCTGGGGGGCGGCTGAGTGAATTTCTGCTGTGCCTGGATCTGATCTAGATCCAACAAATCTCCTTTTTTAACAGGAGGCAGGATTCCCTCTTCGCCATTGGCATCCTCTTCATCAGACGATTCAAGGTAAAGCTTCAGGAACCCGTCGAACTTGATCAGCTCTCCTTTGGCCAGAAATTTCTCACGGGTAGTGGAGATGCCGATAGTCACCGTGGTTTTCTCCAGGAGGGCATCGGCCATCTGGGATGCGATGGTCCGTTTCCAGATCAGCTCATACAACCGCTGATGCGATTTATCTCCTTCGATTGTCTTGGTATTCAGGTATGTAGGTCTGATTGCTTCATGCGCCTCCTGGGCTCCCTTGGTCCGGGTAGTATACTTCCTGATTTTTACATACTCAAGTCCGAACGATTCGGTGATCTCCTTTTTTGCCATTCCGATAGCCAGGTTGGAGAGGTTCAGGGAGTCGGTTCGCATGTAGGTGATCTTCCCCGATTCATAAAGATCCTGTGCGACCCGCATCGTGTTGGCCACAGAAAAACCCAGTTTGCGTGAAGCCTCCTGCTGGAGAGTTGAGGTAGTAAACGGTGGGGCAGGGGATTTTTTGGCCGGTTTCGTTTCAATATCCTCTACCCGGTATTCGGCGCCGATACATCTCCTGAGAAATGCTTCGGCCTCTTCTCGGATTTTGAAACGTTGGGAAAGCTCCGCTTGCATCGGGATCATCCTGTCCCCTTTTTTCACCAGGAAAACGCCTATGATCCGATAGGAAGAGACCACTTTGAAGTTCTTGATCTCCTCTTCCCTCTCAACGATAAGACGTACCGCCACGGATTGCACGCGTCCTGCAGACAGGGCAGGCTTGATCTTCTTCCAGAGCAGCGGAGAGAGCTCGAACCCTACCAGCCGGTCCAGTACACGGCGGGCCTGCTGGGCATCAACCAGATGGCGGTCAATCCCCCTGGGATGCTCAATCGCTTCGAGGATCGCAGGCCTGGTAATCTCATGAAAGACGATCCTGCGGGCTTTTTCTTCACTGATGCCCAGTGCCTCCATCAGGTGTGACGCAATCGCCTCCCCCTCCCGGTCCTCATCAGAGGCAAGCCACACCAGCTCGGCCTCCCCGGCAAGCTTTTTCAGCTCACTGACAATCTTTTTCTTATCCGGTGAAATGATGTATTTCGGGATAAATCCATGGGCAATATCCACACCCAGATCCTTCTTCGACAGATCCATGACATGTCCGAAGCAGGATCTCACCTGATACTCCTTCCCCAAAAACCCCTCTATCGTTTTGGCTTTAGCTGGAGACTCAACAATCACAAGGTTTTTCGTCATCTTTCTTTCCGTTTTTGAATCCCAAATCCGGGTACAAAAGTAGTACAATAAAGTTAATACCTACCTTTGCATCCGGTTTTTCCTGATTGATCGGATTCAGGGGCAAAAGGTTAACAATGGATCAGAAAAAAAATAAAAAAATCTATATCGAGACCTACGGCTGTCAGATGAATTTCTCTGACAGTGAGATCGTTGCATCTGTTTTGACGAAGTATGGGTATGTCGCTGCCCAAAGCATTCAGGAGGCCGATATCATCTTTGTAAATACCTGTTCCATTCGCGACCATGCCGAGCAACGGGTCAAGAAGCGGTTGCATCATTTCCGTTCGTATAAGAAGCGGAACCCGGAATTGATTATCGGATTACTGGGTTGTATGGCCGAACGGATCAAGACTGTGCTGCTTGAGGAGGAGCCATTGCTCGATGTGGTAGCCGGACCGGATGCTTACCGGGACCTGCCCCGATTGCTGGAACAGGTGGAATCGGGTCAGCGCGGGGTGAACACCCTGCTATCGATGGAGGAGACCTATGCCGATATTACCCCGGTAAGGCTGGGAAGCAATGGCGTTTCTGCTTTCATTTCCATCATGCGGGGCTGTGAAAACTACTGCTCCTACTGCGTGGTGCCCACTACGCGGGGCCAGGAACGAAGCCGTGATGCCGGATCCATCCTGAGCGAAGCGACGGATCTGTTAAAACAAGGGTTGCATGAAGTAACCCTCCTGGGGCAGAATGTCAACTCCTACCGGTGGGTTGATGGGGGCAAGGATCTCAGCTTTGCCGCATTGTTGCTGCAAGTAGCCGAATTGGACCCCCGTTTACGCATCCGGTTTGCCACCTCCCATCCCAAAGATATTTCGGATGAACTGCTGAACACCATCGCCGCTAACCCGAATATCTGCCGGGCGATCCACCTGCCCGTTCAATCTGGCAGCAGCCGCATCCTGGACCGGATGAACCGGAAATACACCCGCGAAGGATACATGGAGCGGGTAGAAGCAATCCGCAGGATCATCCCCGGGTGTGCCATCTCCACGGATATCATCACGGGTTTCTGTGACGAAACCGAGGAAGATCACCTTGAAACCCTCTCCCTGATGGAATGGGCCAGGTTTGATTACGCCTTCCTGTTCAAGTACTCTGAACGTCCCATGACCCTGGCTGCCGACACCATGCACGATAACGTCCCTGAAGAGGTCAAGGATCGTCGCCTCACCGAGGTGATCAATCTCCAGCAAAGACTCTCCTATGCAAGCAATAAACGGGACCTGAACCGCGTGTTTGAGGTGCTGATCGAAGGGGATTCCAAACGCTCGGCCGACCATTTCATGGGGAGAACTTCCCAGAACAAGGTGGTGGTCTTTCCGAAAGCAGGCATAGATACCGGCACAAAACCCGGGCACTGCGTACAGGTCAGAATTACCTCCTTCACATCTGCCACCCTGCTTGGGGAGGTTGTGTAATTTGTTAAAATACGCTAACTTTGTGCCGTTTTATCCACGCAACTTATGAAACACAGATCCTTTGACTACGGAATATACTTGCTCCAGATCACCCTGATCCTTATCATTTTTGCATCCTGCGTGCCGCAGAAAAAGATCAAATACCTGCAAACCCTGCAGCAGCAGGACACAACAAATGCTTACGTCAATAAACGGCCCCTGGATTATAAAATCCAGCCTAACGACAACCTCTATATCCGGATCTTTAGCCTGGATGAAAAGACCTACCTGTTTTTCAACATGGTTTCCTCTTCCAACTATAACCAGTATACCAATGATGCCTCCATCTATCTGAACAGCTATACCGTTGATCGGGAAGGGTATATCGATTTTCCTATTGTTGGGAAAGTGTTTGTAAAGGACCTGACCGTTGAACAGGTTAAGGATGTGCTCCAGACCAGTGTGGATGAATACCTCACGGAGACCATGGTGGTGGTTAAGATGGTCAATTTTAAAATTACGATTTTAGGTGAAGTGCGAAGCCCCGGGGTACTTACCATATACCAGGATGAGATCAACATCTTTGAAGCGATCGCCACGGCAGGCGATCTGACCGATTATGCCAACCGGAAAAAAATCGCACTGGTGAGGCAAACAACGGATGGTTCCAAAGTTATCTATCTGGATCTTAACAAAGCTGATATAATGTCATCAGAATATTTCTATATGATGCCCAATGATATCATCTATGCCTCCCCATTAGGGATCAAGCAGTGGGGGTTTGCGGCGTTCCCCTATGCCCTGGTATTTTCGGCCATATCGACCGCTTTGTTGTTAATCAATTACTTTAAATAATCAGCCCCGTGAACGATACCCTACAGGATTTTGCACAACAGCAGCAGCAGGCTATTGACTACAAGGTCATTTTGTTCAAATTCTACCGGTACTGGTATTTCTTCGCTATTACCATATTCATTGCCCTGATCATTGCCTTTGTCTTCAATAAATACTCCAGGCCGATCTATGAAGTCAAGGCAACTGTGCTGATCAAGGACAAGTCGGAAAACAAGCTGAACCCTCAGAACATCATGGGACTGGGCATGCTGAACAACATGCAGAACCTGCAGAATGAGATCGGGATCCTGAGCTCCTATTCCCTTACCTACAAGACCATCCTGAAGTGCGGTTTCGATGTAGCCTATTACAGTGAAGAGAATTTCATTACGCAGGAGTTGTACAAATCGTCTCCATTTACGGTAGAGTTCGATACCGCATTCCCCCAACCGGTGAACATCCGGTTCAATCTGACGATTCTCTCAAGCACCGAGTTCCGGTTAGAAGTAAAGGATGAAAAAGTCCATTTTTTCGATTATGCCAACAGGGAACCTGTACCAGGCCGTGAAGAGAACATTACGTTTGATGAAACCGAAAAGTTCGGACAGGAGATCCTGAACGGGCAGTTCAAGTTCAAGATCTTACTGAATGCCAACTATGATCCGGACCAGGATAAAAAGAGATCCTTCTATTTCGTTTTCAAAGATTATCCCAGTCTCGTTACGGAATTCAAGGCGTTTGGCATCGAGCCCATCAACCGGGAGGCATCCATTGTGGAACTTACCCTGAAAGGGGGCAATGTAGAGAAGATCGCCGATTTTCTGAACGCTCTCACCAACGAGTACCTGGCCCGAGGATTGGAGCAAAAAAATCTCGTCGCCATCAGGACCATTGATTTCATTGACCATGAACTCAGCGGGATAGCCGATACGCTGGATTACTCTGAGCGCTCGCTTCAGACGTTTAAATCCAATACCGAGATCATGGATCTGGATCAAACCGCGCAGCAGGTATTTGAGAAGATGATGGAACTCCAGGATCAAAAGGCTGTCATTTTTGTACAATCGAAATATCTGAATAATCTCCTAACCTATATCAATAAAAACGAGGGGTTGAACGAGATCATCGTCCCGGCTTCCATGGGAGTCGATAATCCCATGCTCAATGACCTTACTCTCCAGCTCACCAATCTCTATAACCAGAGAACAGAACGCGCCTATTATTCGACCGATAAAAACCCGGCTTTAAAAGCCCTTGATTCGCAGATTGAATCGACAAAGAGTGCACTTGCCGAGAATATTAAAAGTGCGATCAACACCAATGAGATCGCCCTGAAAGATATCAACGACCGGATTGAACTCCTAAATACCAGGATTGGTACACTACCTGAAAACCAGCGTATTTTGGTGGGGATTCAACGAAAATACAAACTGGTTGATGCCATCTATACCTTTCTACTTGAAAAACGGTCTGAGGCCCAGATCACCCAGGCTTCCAATCTGCCCGATAATGAAGTCATTGATAAAGCCCGCTTCGAGGGACTAAGCCCTGTTTTCCCGAAGAAAAGCCTGAACTACCTGATCTCCCTGATCATCGGGATCATCCTGCCGGTTGTTTACATCCTGGGAAAGGATTATTTCAACGACAAGATCATGGAGCGGGAGGATATTGAAAAGATCACCAAACTTCCGATTGTCGGACACATTATCCATAACGATAAGGAGAGTAAAGTGGTAGTGGCCGAATCACCCAAATCCTCCATTGCCGAATCGTTCCGTTCGGTGCGTGCCAACCTGACCTACTTGTTAAAGGGGAAGGAGAAACAGATCGTCCTGATCACATCCGATATGGTGAGTGCAGGCAAAACCTTCTGCTCCATTAACATGGCATCGGTCTTTGCGCTGTATGGCAAGAAGACCCTGCTGATGGGCTTCGACCTCCGGAAGCCTAAGATCTACCAGGACTTCGGTCTGACCAACACCGAAGGGATCAGTTCTTATCTCATTAATAAAAGCACCATCGAGAGTATCATTCAGCATTCCGGCATTGAGAATTTTGATATCGTGATGTCAGGACCTGTCCCACCAAATCCCGCTGAACTAATCGCCTCTGAAAAAACTACCGAGCTATTTGCCCGGCTGAAGGAGATCTACGACTACATCATCATTGACACCCCCCCGGTGGGGCTGGTCACTGACGCCTTCCTGCTGATGAAACACGCCGATGCCAACCTTTTCCTGGTTCGTCAGAATTATACGCACAAGAAGATCTTCAGCTCCATCATCAAGGATATGGAAAAACGGAACATCCCGGGCCTGGCCATTCTGATCAACGATGTCAAGCTGAGCCGGAACTCTTACGGATACGGATACGGATACGGCTATGGCTATGGGTACGGCTATGGCTATGGGTACGGATACGGGTACGGCTATGGCTACGGCTATGGTTACGGCTACTATTCCGACGACAAGGATTCAGAGAAAAAGTCCGCCTTCAAACGCCTCTTCAGCAAGTAGGAATCCCCGTTATACCTTCACAATAAAAAGCGGAATAACGAGTTAATCTGAGTAGTCTTTTTTCCATGTCCTTAAATTGATACTGTCCATGATGATTCGATCTTCCCTTTTCTTCCTGTTGTCTCTCTTTTCATTCATAGTTCCGGGTCTTTCGCAGGAGACTTCTATCGGCATGTGGAGGGATGAACTTCCCTATAACCAGGTGATCTCGGTTACCGAAGCCGAAAACTATATCTATGCTGCCACCCCTTATGCCATATTCAGTGTCGACAAAGAGAACCGCAGCGTTCAGCGAATGACCAAGATCAACGGACTGTCAGATATAGGCATCACTTCCATTAATTACAACAAGACAACCAAAACGGTTGTCCTGACTTACTCCAATGCCAATATCGACCTCATCAGCAACCTGATCGTCACCAATATCTCCGATATCAAACGGAAACAGATCCTGGGAAACAAAACCATCAACAGCATTTACTGTCATGAAAAATATGCCTACCTCGCCTGTGGATTTGGAATCGTTGTACTCGATCTGGAGAAGGAAGAGATACGCGATACTTATTACATCGGTCCGAACGGCAGTCCGCTCAATGTTCTCTCCATCACATCCGACCAGAACGACACTATCTGGGCAGCCACAGAACTGGGCATTTACAAGGCCTTCATAAAAGATCCAAACCTGGTGAATTTTGCAGCCTGGGATCTGGATGACCGGATGGATACTACCCTCCGGTACAATACGATTACATCATTGGGCGACAGGGTGTTTGTCAATAAATCGAGCGCAACCCCCGACAAGGATACGATCTATATCCACAGCAATGGAACATGGTCAGCCTGGATTCTTGACGTCACTAACACTATAAATAAGCTCCAGGCCATGTACGATCACCTGATCGTTACATACAATTACTTCATCTATGGATTCGATTCCGATCTGCAAAAGGTCTATCATATCTGGAATTACTATCCCGGTACTCCGTATCCGCTGGATGCTGTTCAGGATAAAGAAAACTGGCTCTGGATCGGCGATACCTACGCAGGTCTGATAGGCTATAACATTACAGAGGATTACTTCCGGAATTATAATCTGAGTGGTCCTCTGACGGCCAGCGCCTTCAGTATGACAACCTGGAACGATGATCTCCTGATCGCCGCAGGTGGTCGGGACGGTTCCTATGTGCCCCTATACAATCCGGGGCAAGTCTACAAGTTTGATAACACAAACTGGGTTAATTTTTCCGGATGGGGTATTCCCGGAATGGCCGGAATAAACGATATCGTGACTATTTCCATTGATCCGATCGATCCAAACCGGTTTTATGCAGGATCCTGGGGAAAAGGATTGCTGGAATTTAACGGGAATGAATTTGTAACCCGATACGGAACCTGGAACAGCACCCTGGGATATCATTCCGCATCCGATACCAGTGATATCCGGGTGGGTGGGACTGCATTTGACAGCGATGGCAACCTGTGGGTATCCACCTCCCATACCAACCATTGCCTCTCCCTGAAACGGGGCAACGACTGGAAAGGATTCACCATCCCGGAAGTACAGGAGTCGGATCTCGGACAGATGATCATCGACGGGTACAACCAGAAGTGGATCGTTATGCGTTATGGGAACATGAACCCGAATTCCCTGATCGTCTTTACCGATAATGGAACCCCTGATAATCCATCCGATGATCATGCCAGGAAACTCAACTCTTCTGAAGGACAGGGAAACATCCCCGGCACGATTGTCTTTGCTATTGCAGCAGATCAGGATGGCGAAGTATGGATCGGCACCGAAAAAGGAGTGGCGGTTTTTTACAACCCTGAGAATATTTTTTCAGGAGGGAATTTCGATGCCCAACGGATTCTGGTGGAGTATGGCGGATATTACCAGTACCTCCTGGAAAATGAGATTGTGACGGTTATTGCCATTGACGGATCCAACCGCAAATGGATCGGGACCGACCATAGCGGTATCTTTCTTTTTTCTGCCGATGGGACCAAAGAGATCTACCATTTTACCGAAGACAACAGTCCGCTATTCTCGAACCGGGTTACCAGTCTGGCTATCAATGCCAACGGAGATGTATTTATTGGGACCGATAAAGGAATCCTCTCTTACCGAGGTACCGCCACTCAGGGAATCGAGACCATGGACGATGTATACGCTTTCCCTAATCCGGTGAAGGAGGGATACAGCGGTTTGATCGGGATCAAAGGGCTGATTACTAATGCTCAGATCAGGATTACCGACATCAGCGGTGCGCTCGTTCATACCACTAAAGCCGAGGGAGGTCAGGCTGTTTGGGATGGCACGAACCTCAACGGGAGACGCGTCAGAACGGGCGTTTACCTGGTTTTTGCCAGCGATGAAAAAGGCAAAGAGAAAGTGGTAACGAAAATTCTCATCATCAACTGATGCTGTATAAAACCCGGGGGATCGTCCTCCACTCGGTCAAGTATTCTGAGACCAGTTTAATTGTCAAAGTATATACCGAGGTGTTCGGATTGCAATCTTATCTGCTTAAGGGGATCCGAAGTCAGAAATCAAACATCCGTCCGGCTTTTTTTCAACCATTATCCCTGCTCAACCTGGTGGTGTACCACAGGGAAAAAAGTACGCTTCATGCAGTAAAGGAGGTGCAACTAGCCAAACCCCTTCATACTATCTCTTCCGACATCCGAAAAAGTTCCATAGCTATTTTCCTGGCCGAACTGATCTACCGGTCGATCCGTGAAGAAGAAGCCAATGCGACTCTTTTTAAATTCCTATGGAACAGCATCACCCTGCTGGAAACCATGGAAGAGCCTGTTGCCAGTTTTCACCTTGTTTTTACCATCAAACTCAGTCGGTTCCTGGGCTTCCAGCCTCAGGAAAACCGAAGCGATTCGAACCGGTTCTTTCACTTGCGGGAAGGAACTTTTCACCCCCTTTTCTCCTCGCCCGATGATTGCCTGGATGAACATCAAAGCGCCTGGTTTTTTCAGTTGATGAAAACAGATTTGAATCATCTCCAACAACTTGCTTTGCCTGCTAAGATCCGCTCTATTCTCCTGGGAAAGATCCTGCTCTATTACCGTTTCCATCTTCCGGGACTCAAGGAGATTCACTCGCATGAGATCCTGCATGCCGTACTCTCCTGATATTCCGATTCATCCCTTTTCTGTATCTTTGCGCAAATTTTTTCCATGGAATACCCCTTGTCCGAACAAGAACAGATCCGCAGGGAGTCCCTGAAGGAGTTACGGCATCTCGGGATCGACCCGTTCCCTCCCGAAACCTTTGAAGTGAATGCTACCGCTACCGCAATCAAACAGGAATTTCCTGATGACCAAACCCGCTTTCAGAATGTCAGCCTGGCCGGTCGGATCATGAGCCGGAGGATCATGGGAGCTGCTTCCTTTGCTGAACTGCAGGATGAGACCGGTCGGATCCAGATCTATGTGAAACGGGATGACCTCTGTCCGGATGAGGATAAAACCCTCTACAATACGGTTTTCAAACGCCATCTCGACATCGGGGATATCATCGGGGTGACGGGTTTTGTATTCATTACCAAAATGGGGGAGATCACTATCCACGTCACATCCCTGACACTCCTTGCCAAATCCCTGAAACCACTTCCCATTGTGAAAGAGAAAGAGGATGCCGTATACGACGCCTTCACGGATCCCGAGCAGCGATATCGTCAGAGGTATGTGGACCTGATCGTAAATCCGCATGTCAGGGAACTTTTTATCCAGCGGACCAGGCTGATCAACTCGATGCGTAATTTTTTGAATTCAAGGAATTACCTCGAGGTCGAAACGCCTGTTCTTCAGCCACTCTACGGTGGTGCTGCTGCCAGACCCTTCAAAACGCACCACAACTCCCTCGACATGACCCTTTACCTCCGCATTGCCAATGAACTCTATCTGAAGCGGTTGATCGTGGGAGGATATACAGGAGTGTATGAGTTCTCGAAAGATTTCCGCAACGAGGGAATGGACCGGTTCCATAATCCGGAGTTTACCCAGATGGAGCTCTATGTCGCTTACAAGGATTACCGGTGGATGATGGAGCTGGTCGAGGAGATGGTAGAACGTATTGCAATGGATATCCACGGGACAACGGTGGTTCAGGTGAGTGATCGCCAGATCAATTTCAAGCGTCCGTGGAAACGCTACACCATGTACGAGGTGATCCGGTACTTTACGGGGGTGGACATCTCGGCAATGGATGAAAAGGCCCTGCGTACTGCTGCCGGGAAGCTGAATGTACCGGTAGATCCGACGATGGCAAAGGGGAAAATCATCGATGAGATTTTTGGAGAGAAGTGTGAGCCGAACCTGATCCAGCCCACCTTTATCATGGATTATCCTGTTGAGATGTCGCCCTTGGCCAAGAAGCACCGCAGCCAGGAAGGTCTCGTAGAGCGGTTTGAGGCAATCTGTAACGGCAAGGAGCTGTGCAATGCTTTTTCCGAACTCAATGATCCGATCGATCAGCGGGAACGGTTTGAAGCCCAATTGGAACTTGGCCGGCGGGGTGATACTGAATTCATGGTCCTGGACGAAGATTTCCTGAAAGCCCTGGAATATGGCATGCCTCCCACAGCTGGCATGGGGATCGGCATCGACCGGCTGACCATGATCATGACCAACCAATCCTCCATCCAGGAGGTGCTTTTTTTTCCGCAAATGAGACCGGAAAAACGGACTACCTGATTACCACTAACCGTTTGGACTGAACCCCTGCTTTTGTTTTCAGAGAATAAATGTAAACACCCCCCGGTACGATGGAACCGGATAGATTCCGTCCATCCCATGTCACGGTATAATTCCCCGCTTGCGTGAATCCATCCAGCAGCGTAATCACCCGGTTGCCCAGGAGATCCTGAATCTTTATCGTGACTTCTCCTGCATAGGCAAGGGTAAATGGAATGGTAGTAGTTTCCGTCACCGGATTGGGGTAGTTTTGCCCGAGCCTGTTTGTACCGCCTGCAATACGGGTACCACTTCCGGTTAGCAGGCTGTCATTCACAGCGATAATCACATCAACAGGACCGATCGTAGTAATGATCGTAAGGGTATCCAGTGCATAGCCGGTATCCTGTTTGAACACCGGAAGATCAATCCTAACCCGGAGTTCCGTGGTATCACTGGGATCCAGGAAATAGGGGGTGTCTGGAACCGTGGAGATATACCAGGCGAAAGCCGGATTGAATCCCTCTTCCTGGATACCCGTCACCGAAATGGCTGCTCCGGTGAAATTATTCAGTACGGTTACTTTTCCCTCCAGGCACTCGTCCGGTGTATTGAACCAGAGAGTATCCGGAATTGCGGTAACATTGGTATAGACTGTCTGGAACCGGAATGGATCCGGTTCTCCGATGTACGGGGTGTTGGCATGTCGTCCTGAATGATCAGCAGCCGTCAGGTAATAGTCGATGGTGTTTTCTCCGGGTTGCTTGGGGATGATACCTGAATAAAAGCTTCCCGTAGTGTTCGTCATGCTGACAAGGTTCCACGCACCGTTGTTCACCCGGTAGTGGATGAGGATGGAATCACTTATGACTGTGGTATCGCTGCAGACGATCAGGTCGGCATCAATTTGATAGTCCTCTTCGCAGGGATGATCCCCGTAAAGCGGAAAATGCCTGATGTACAATAATCCCAGATCGACAATCCCTTTGGCCCTGCAGTGCAATGCATCGGTTGCTTCCCAGGGGGTGGAAGGATTCCCCAGGAAGCCGATGACCTCATAGCCCGGCATCGCCTGCTGGTATACAGCCAGGGCGCTGTCGTCCCAGCTGCTGTTCATGATAGGAACCAGTACTTTCTTGTTGAGGATCAGAGAGTTTGTATAGGGTTGATTGGTGGGCGTGTACACTCTGTAAACCTCGTAATTATATCCATAGGAACAAGTTGTTGAAGCCCAGTAGGATGCTGCCTGTTCAATGAGGTTATACTGCGAATGACTGGGTGGAACCGAACGGATCAGGATCTTGTCCGGCGCCAGGAACTTTCCCCAGCAGTCGATGTGGTCGATGTAGGTGCCATTCGGATCCGGCACCACATGATATTCCTCAATGCCCAGGTAATCATGCACTTTATCCGCGATCTGCTGATGGGTTTGGGTCGGATTCTCTTCCCATACCAGTGTGGTGGAGGCGGAAATACCCAATCCGTCAGTCATATAGTTTCCGCCTGTATGGATCAGGTTCATCCCAAACCAGGGTATTCCAAGCATATCAGCCACTTCCTTGGGAATTTCATCATCCAGGGGACGAGGGCGGTTATAGGGAAAATCGATGATCCCGATCTGATTGGAGCTGTCCGATTCAAACCAGGGGCCATAATCACGTGTCCAGTAAGAGTTGGAGCCGGCAATCAGGAAGTTGCAATGACTGGTATCCACCCCGTTGGCAACGTATTGATTGGTTACCAGGTTTTGCTGGGATGTACTGCCGACAATGGTCGTGACCATGATTTCATCTTCTGCCATCTCCTTGATCAATGCCATCGGAATCCCGAAGGGATAACGGACAAGTACTCCCTGCATATGGTCGAACTCCGCGATGTTCCTGATTGGAGCAACAGGTGGTTCAGTCTCAACAAACCCAAGCCCAATTTCATCGAGCCGGGTCAGTTCGTCGGGAGTTAGCCAGTGGGTCAGTTTTTCTGGTGATTCAACCGTATCCTGAGCAAAGAAAGTGACCGGGAAAAGCAGGAAAAAGGCACCTGCTAGCAAAGCCATGCATGCCAGGCTCGGTCTGGTGAAGCAAAGGTTTCTCATGTTGGTCTCGTGGTTTAATGATACTCCCCGCAAAGATAATAGTTTCAGCGAAAAACTGTATTTTTGCTTTAAAGCCGTGAACATGAACAGGAAAGTGGCTGTGGCCAGGCTTTCGATCGCTTCGAATTCGTTGTTGATCATTTTGAAGCTGGGAGTGGGCCTGATCAGTGGTTCGGTGAGTATCATCTCCGAAGCCATTCACTCCCTGATGGATCTACTGGCTGCAGTGATTGCCTTTTTCTCGGTCCGGATCTCCGACAGGCCGGCAGATTCCAAACATCCATACGGTCATGGTAAGTTTGAAAACATTTCCGGGGTTGTAGAGGCCATCCTCATCTTTGTAGCGGCCTTCTGGATCATCTGGGAGGCAGTGAAAAAACTGATCGATCCTGAGCCTGTCGGCTCCATCTGGATCGGGGTGGTGGTGATGGCTGTTTCTGCGCTCATCAACATCGTGGTTTCCAGGAAACTCTACCGCGTGGCCAGGGAGACTGATTCGGTGGCACTGGAGGCCGATGCTCTTCATCTGAAAACCGACGTCTATACCTCTTTCGGTGTGGCTATAGGATTGGCATTGATCTGGATTACAGGATATCATTTTCTGGATCCGGTTGTCGCCATTCTGGTGGCCCTGCTGATCCTGAAGGAATCGTATCAGCTTTTCCGGAAAACCTATGGCCCTCTGCTCGACACCGCATTGCCAGAGGAGGATGTCCGTACCATTGAAGGATCCATCCGGATGCTTTGTCAGGGTAAGATCGATTTCCATGATCTCCGAACCCGAAAAGCCGGGAATTACCGGTATGTGGATTTCCATCTGAATGTGCCCCGGGACATGACGGTGAAGGAGGCACATGACCTATGCGACCAGATCGAGCAGCGTATTAAAAAGCTGTTTGACTTTACGGAGGTGACCATCCATGTTGAGTACATCTGAGAATAGTTGCTTTTTGGCGTACTTTTTCTCACTGTAACACGTTTAATTCTGCATGCGAATTAATTAACAATCCGTTGTTAATCAAAAATGCAAGCCGCCTACATCCCCTATTGATATTCCTCTATTTTTGCAGGAACCTGGCATTGTGTACATTCCAAAAAACGCCCGCTGATGAAACACCTGACCCGTCTGCTTTCACTCTTTATCCTGTTTCCCCTGCTGGCTAACACGCAGGATACCGCTGTGTCTGATATTACTTCCGCTTTTGTTCTGATTGAGGATGATCCGGTGGCTGCCATGCTTGACAGCCTCTCTATGCTTGCCATTTTTGAGGGTAACGGACACGGAAAGGGTCATGCGGCGAAAGATTACTCCTCCTCCGCGATTCCCGTTTTCGCTGATTCCGTGATTCGGGACAGAATCCTGACCATGAACGACCAGACACCCTTTGAATACATTTACAACAGCCAGGTGAAGCAGTTCATCGAACTTTATGCCTACAAGAAACGGGACCTGACCGGTCGCATCCTGGGACTTGCCGAACTTTACTTCCCTCTTTTCGAAGAGCAGCTGGACCTGCGAAATATGCCACTGGAGCTGAAATACCTGGCTGTGATCGAGTCTGCTTTAAATCCCACAGCTAATTCCCGGGCCGGTGCGAAAGGATTGTGGCAATTCATGTATGGCACCGGGAAGGTGTACGGTTTGAAAGTTACGTCACTAGTCGATGACCGGTTCGATCCGTATAAGTCCACTATTGCTGCCTGCGAACACCTGCAGGATCTGTACGACATTTACGGCAACTGGTCGCTGGCGCTGGCCGCATATAACTCGGGAGCCGGCAATGTGAACAAAGCAATCCGCCGGTCGGGCGGCCACAAGAATTTTTGGGTGATTTACCCCTACCTGCCGCGGGAAACCCGTTCCTATGTGCCCGCCTTTATTGCTGCCAGCTATGTGATGATGTACGCCGATGACTATAAAATAGCCCCTATTGAACCCTCCATGTTTCATTACGAGATCGATACCGTTACCATCAGGGATATTCTCACTTTCGAGCAGCTATCAGAGATGATGGGCATTGCCAGGGATGAAATTACCTTCCTCAACCCTGCCTATAAGCAGGGGATCATCCCGGCATCGGCTGAACATCCCTATTTTCTCCGCCTGCGCAAAAAAGATGTAGGAAACTTCATCACCAACGAAGCCAACATCTATGCCTATAAGACCAGGCAGGCGCTGGAGCGCGATTCCCTGGAGAAGATCGTGGAGGAGAGTAAGCGGGCTACGCAGTATTACATCGTGAAAAGCGGCGACAACCTCGGGCTGATTGCCAACCGGTACAACATGACCGTATTGCAACTCAAGAGCATGAACAACCTGCGTTCCAGTACCATCCATCCGCGACAACGGCTGATCGTTTTCAATGGATCGGGTCCTGTACCAGCTTCCACTGCTACCTATGCAAGCAACGCTCCCGAACCAGCTCCCTCTCCCTCCTACCACACCGTGAAACGGGGAGAAACCCTTGGGCTGATTGCCGGCAAATATGGCTGTTCTGTTGACCAGCTTAAAGCATGGAACAACCTTTCCGGCTCAACCATCTATGTGGGCCAGAAATTGACAGTATCCGGATCCAGAAGTAAGGGATCGACTAGCTCCTCGGCTGATAGTTCTTCATCCTTCATCTATACCATCAAATCCGGTGATAACCTCTGGGACCTTGCCCAGAAATACAACTGCACCGTAAGCGAGATCAAGAACCTGAACAGTATCACCAACGCCAACAGACTCCGCCCGGGGCAGAAGATCAAGATCCCGAAATAATTGCCTTATGAAAAAACTTATCTTAGCAAGGATTGGGATTGCCTTCGTAATCCTGATAATGGCTGTCGCTGCCTGTAAAAAAGAGACCACCTACATCTCCATCCAACCCGCACAACCGGATATCCCTCCGCTTGGGGATCAGGAGTTACCCTATCATCATGAAACCTGGATGGGCCAACTTTCCGATGCGCTTTATCTTTCACAAATAACCATTCCCGGCACCCACTATGCAGGGGCAGATAAACATACATCAAAACGGAGCATTCGAGCGTCAGCGATCACACGTTCGGGGAAGCAGTATATAAACGATACGAAAAACATGGATTGGAGCATTTTTACCTGGAAGACAGGGTCCCTACCCTGGGCGAGGTCAGAGGGAAGATCTACATCGTCAGACGGTTCCTCTTGTGCCTTTGTGCCCCTGTGCCTTTATGCCTTTCTTACAGGATGAGAAAAAATTTCATAAAAAATTTGCTGAATTCAATTTTTTTATAATTTTGACCAATCGGTTAAACCTTATGATTTATCCGAATAGTTAAATCAAATGGTTAATATTCAGCAGGGTACAGAAGAAAAAATCTTGTCGGCAGCTAAAACGGTTTTTCACCGCAAAGGGTATGAAGGGGCACGGATGCAGGAGATCGCGGACGAGGCGGGGATTAATAAAGCGCTTTTACACTACTACTTCCGGAGCAAAGAGCGGCTCTTTGAGGCAGTGTTCAGTGACGCGTTTACACAACTGATGGGCCAGGCTAAAGAAATCTTCTTTTCTGAGAAACCGTTGAATGATAAAATCCAGTCCTTTCTCACACACTACCTGGATGTGATCACCGAAAACTCTTACATCCCCTGGTTTATCCTCAACGGGATGTATGAACGACCAGGACAAATGAAGACCATTTTCGAACAGTCGGAGATCAACCCTCTACAATTGATGGAGCATCTCCGGGCCCAGATCCGGAAGGAGTACCATTCGGATGTGAATCCATTACATGTCTGGTTGAATATTCTTTCACTCTGCATCTTTCCAGTCGTAGCCAAACCGTTGATACGCGAAATATTTCAGCTTCCCGAAGAGGTCTACCAGCAAATTCTTGACCAACGGAAAACCGAAGTTCCCCGGTTTATTGCCAATGCCCTGAAAGCTTATGAAAACCCTGAAGAAAATATCCATAATGAATCTTCCCGGGAAGAGAATTCCTGAGCTCATTGCCATCCTCATGATGGGATACCTGCTACTCTTTCCAGCAGGAGGCACCTCCCTTCAGGCGCAGGATGCCCTGACTCTTGATTTCTGCTACCGGATGGCGGAACAGAATTTTCCGCTGGCCGGACAGCTTGACCTGCTTTCCGGAAGCAGCAAACTGAAGGTACAAAACCTCAACAAAAACTGGTTGCCCTCAATCAACATCAACGGACAGGTATCGTATCAGTCGGACGTAACCAAGGTAGTGATCCAGCTTCCGGCCGGTCTTCCCCCGCTCGACATGCCCGAACTGAGCAAAGACTGGTACAAAGCCACCCTGGATGTCGGCCAGACGATCTGGGATGGGAATGTGACCAGTTACCAGAAAAAGCTGGAGGAGGTAAACCTGCAGGTGGACCAGACCAACGTCAAAGCGGAACTTTACAAGCTGAAAGAGCAGGTCAACCAGTTCTATTTCTCTATTATTCTCCTCAATCAGAACGAAGAATTGCTGTTGAGTTCAAAACAGCAGCTAGAGGAGAAACTGCAGGAGTTGAATGCAGGCATTGCATTCGGGGCGGTACTGCAGTCTGTGGCCGATGCCCTGGAAGCCGAATTGATACGGATTGATCAACGAATCACTGAATCGCGTGCCGATCGAAGTGGTCTGATTCGCATGCTCTCAGAACTTATCTCTGTGGAACTCCCTGAATCTGTGATCCTGGTAATGCCTGATCCCTTGCTTGCCGATT
The DNA here is from genome assembly GCA_007280875.1 of Bacteroidota bacterium. Taxonomy (GTDB): domain Bacteria; phylum Bacteroidota; class Bacteroidia; order Bacteroidales; family FEN-979; genus QYOJ01. The sequence goes on along the minus strand of QYQJ01000220.1, from coordinate 2,051 downwards.
ATACCTTCCAAAACAACCGGCTTGAAAATGAGGTGTTTGATCTCCAGCGCGGGAGACTGGAGCTGCTGCAGAGTATGGTCACCACCAAATGGAATCCGAAATTTTTTGCTTTCGGTCAGGCAGGAATTGGCCGGCCCGGACTCAATATGCTCTCCGACAACTTTGACCCGTTTTATATTGTGGGGATCAAACTGAACTGGAACCCCTGGAACTGGAATGCCAATAAGAACGAGAAGAAGATCCTGGGTATCCAGTCTGATATCCTGCAAACCCAGCAGGCTTCATTTGATAAAAACCTGAAGATTCAGTCCCACAGGGAGCTGACCGAAATCCTGAAAATGCTCGAGGTGCTCAAACAGGATCAAGAGATCATTGCCCTGCGTGAAAAGATCTCGCAATCGGCTTCTGCTCAGCTCGATAACGGGGTGATCACCTCCAGCGACTATGTGACACGCCTCACGGAAGAACGTCAGGCGCGACTGAACTTTGAAATTCACAAGGTTCAGCTGGTGAAGGCAAAATTATCGTACCTCTACGACCAGGGCAGGTTGTAAAAAAACATCCTGAAACACACAGAATCCAATAAAACCAAACATATGAAGACACCTCGCTACATGATCCTCCTGCTGGCTTTGCTCCTGGGCGGATGTGCCGATCAAGATGATCAGCCCGACGCCTGGGGCACCTTCGAAGCTACAGAGATTACCGTTTCGGCCATGGCTAACGGGAAACTCCTGCAGTTCACCGTGCAAGAGGGAGTAGTCCTTGATTCCGGTCAGCTGGTTGGATTTGTCGACACCACCGACCTTTACCTGAAAAAACGTCAGACCATCGATCAGCGCAATGCAACCGCTTCACGGAAAACGGATTTGCAGGCCCAGATCTCGGTTCAGGAACAGAACCGGGAAAACATCCTGGTGGAGAAAAACCGGTTGGAGAACCTCCTGAAGGCAGGGGCGGCCACGCAAAAACAGATGGATGATGTGACCGCTGCCCTTCGCCTGGCCGATCGCCAGATCGCTGCTATCCGATCCCAGTTCGGAGGACTCGACGACCAGATCGGAAGCATCAACCAGCAGATCGCACAGGTGGAGGAGGCAATCCGAAATGCCTATGTGGTCAATCCGTTGAAAGGTACCGTCCTGGTAAAGTATGCCGAGCCCGAAGAGGTGGTGGCTTTTGGCAAACCGCTTTACAAGATCGCCGATCTCCGCGAAATGATTCTGCGGGTTTACATCAGCGGATCCCAGCTTCCCCATGTGGTGATCGGGGATGAAGTCCAGGTACAGTATGACAGGGATGAAAAAAGCAATTCCGTCACCACGGGCACCATCAGCTGGATATCCCCCACAGCCGAGTTTACCCCCAAGACCATCCAGACCAAAGCAGAACGAGTGAACCTGGTCTATGCCGTCAAGGTCAGGGTGACCAACGACGGTGCCATGAAGATTGGCATGCCCGGTGAAATCAAACTGATTAATCCGTAATTTCATCCGCGAAAAATACCCTTAACAACCAAAACCCAGACATCTATGAAACGAATCATTATGCCGCTTTTTGCAACCCTCGCCCTGACCCTGTGGGCAGGCAACGGGTTGTTTGCCCAAGCCTTTCAGTCCGACGACATCGTCGGAAACTGGCTCAATGAAGAAGGAACCGGGCAAGTCGAAATATTCAAAGTGGGAACCACCTATTACGGCAAAATCGTGTGGCTCCAAACGCCCAATGATTCCATTACGGGACTGCCTAGAACAGATAAAGAGAATCCGGATCCAGCACAGCAGAAGCGGCCTCTCATCGGCCTGGTTAACCTGAAGGGGTTTGTGTTCGACGGAGATAATGAATGGAAAGAGGGCACGATCTACGATCCGAAAAACGGAAAGACCTATAGCTGTTATATGAAATTTGTGGATGACACGAAAAGTACCCTTAAGATCCGGGGATTCATCGGGATCTCTCTTCTGGGACGTACGACCTACTGGACGCCGGTGGAGAAATGATGACCCCAGCATTTATAACCCCTCCCTTAATCCCTCCCCTTGAAGGGGAGG
>QYQJ01000030.1 GCA_007280875.1 Bacteroidota bacterium | reverse complement strand
TTGTAGTTCTTGACAATTTTTTCAAGATGAATAATCTCTTTTTCCATCAGTTGAGTAATTCAGATTACAATTTTCAGATATGAACAAAGGTAATAAATATTTAAAAACGAAGGATAAAATCTTCTTTGCTGAGTTCGTTCCGGAAAAAGACGAGGCCAATGGTAAAGAGGTCGATGCTGACGCGAACACTGGGATGCTGCCTGATGTTCTCCCAGGCCGACCGCATCCCTTTCGACCAGTGAATGTCGTCGAACACAAAGATCGTATTATTATGAACGTGGGCCAGGCATTCGTCGAAATACCGGAGTGTGGCTTCTTTCTTATGGTTTCCGTCGATAAAGACCAGGTCGACCGTCTCGGTCCTGGCCAGGATCTTCGGCAACAACTCGTCAAAATTCCCACAGATCTCCTGGATGTTGCCAAGTCCCAACCGGGAAAAATTATGTGTGGCGATATAGAGTGTGTCGGAGCATCCCTCTACGGTGTAAATATGGCAGTTCGGGTAGGCCATGGCCATGTACATGGTGCTGATGCCAAATGCCGTTCCCAGTTCAATGATACTTCTTGGCTTGTAATGTTTCACGAGTTTATACAGCAACTGGCCCTTCTTTTCAGATACAGAGGACTTCCGGGCAATGTCGCGAACCCGGGCAAACCGCTGGGAGTAAGGGAAGGCGATGGACCGGGCTCCCAGGTCGACCCGTTTGATGAACCGGGCCCGGGATAGCAGATTCTTACGCACGGTTTCAATCTGCTCGTAATCGGGATACCGGGTTGTATTACCCAGGACATATTTATAAAAATTAAAGACGAAGGGAGAATGGATCTGGAATTTTGACCGGACCTTCAGAAGATGGAGCAGATACTGGTAGAGGTAGTTCAGCAGATCGATCATTCAGCTATTTCCCTTAATTTTGGTGCAAATTTATCAAATGTCACCCATAAAAGATTATTTCTCCCTGGTAAAGATCAGTCATACGATCTTTTCCATGCCGTTTGCCATGATCGGATTTTTCCTGGCTGTAAAGAGAAACGAAGGAGAGGTGGATTTCATTATACTTTTTTGGGTTATTCTGGCTGTTTTATTTGCCCGAAATGCAGCCATGGGATTCAACCGGTACATCGACAGGGAGTTCGACCGGAAAAATCCCCGGACGGCCCTGCGTGAAATTCCCCGATCCATTATCACCCCCCGGTCCGCCCTGCTGTTTGTCATCCTCAACTGCATCCTGTTCATCGCAACTACCGCATTCATCAATAATCTCTGCCTGATCCTGTCGCCGGTCGCCCTGCTGGTGGTGCTGGGATACAGTTTCACAAAACGGTTTACTTACCTCAGCCATGTATTCCTGGGGTTAGGACTTTCACTGGCGCCCATCGGCGCTTACCTGGCTGTAGCCGGACGGTTCGACCTCCTTCCGTTGCTTTTTTCATTTTGTGTACTATTCTGGGTAGCCGGATTCGATATCATTTACGCTTTACAGGATATAGCATTCGACCGGCAGGAAGACCTGAAATCGATCCCCGCCACGATGGGGGGCCGCAACTCTCTGATCCTTTCCGCTTTCTTCCACCTAGTTGCCCTGGCTCTGCTCGTTTTCGCAGGGTTCACAGGACCCTTCAACCTGGTCTACTGGATCGGGCTGGGCCTTTTTACCGGCCTGGTAGTTTACCAGCACCTGATCGTCAAACCCACCGATTTTTCCCGTGTTAATCTGGCTTTTGCCACGCTGAACGGGATCGGCAGCATTGTGTTTGCTGCGTTCGTGATTGGGGACCTCTATATATAGGTGGTGAGGTGGTGATAAATGCTTAAGGACGACTCACAGATATTTTCTACCTTTATACCGGGTTTTCAGCAATTCGATATGGCTACCGGTCGTCAAAAAAAAATACAAGCTGAGGATTACTACCAACTCTCAAGCCAGATCTTACTTCTTACCAGCTGCTATGAAAGAAGAATTGAGTACATTAAAGAAGTTGCTAACCTATTACTTGGCTTTTCCTCCTGTGATTCGATTGAACTATGGATTAAGAAGGATATCCATTACCAGTTTATTGAGGTAGTCTATCTTGATAAAGATTCGTTCAGCTATAGTGTGAATCCCTTCCTTCATCAAGAAAAGCAAGGGAGAAATAACATCGGTAAGGATTTACAGGCACTTGATATATTGTGTCAGGAGATCTTTCTGGGATATCATGATTCTTTGTCGCCGTACTTTACAGAGAATGGGAGTTTCTGGTCGGGTAATGCTGACAAATCAATTCAACTGACCATCGACCGGAAGGATCCTATCTATCCTCTGGAAATTAATCTGGACAATGTATGCAAATCATTTGCTTTGATTCCGTTATCACTTAATAACAAGACTATTGGTCTGATCCGGTTACAGAGTGAGCAACGAGGTTTTTTCACAAAAAAAAGCATAGACCTCTATGAGCATGTAGGCCTTACGTTCGCTTCATCATTAGCAAATCAAAAAACACACGAAGAATTAAATGAGCGAATAAAGGAATTGACCTGTTTGTATGGAATAGCGAAGATTGTTGAACCTATTTCTCGTCCCCTGGATGAGATCTTTCATGATATTCTCAACCTCCTGCCACCAGCCTGGCAATATCCTGAGATTACGTGTGGTCAGATTCTGTTTGACGGACACGTTTATTCCACCGGGAAAATCGATAAATACTCCGATAAACAGGCAGCAGATATCATCGTTTCAGGCAAAAAACGGGGTTCGGTTGAGGTTGTATATCTGGAAGAAATGCCACGACTTGATGAAGGCCCTTTTTTGAAAGAGGAACGAAGTCTGATAAATACTGTAGCCGAAAATGTTGCTTTCATCATCGGGAGGAAAGAAGCCGCAGAAGAACGAGCCAAACTCCAGTTACAATTAAGGCATGCCGATCGATTAGCTACCATAGGGCAGCTTACAGCAGGAGTAGCTCACGAATTAAACGAACCATTGGGAAACATACTGGGTTTGGCACAATTAGCCTCAAAATCCCAGAGATTACCAAAACAGGTTAAACAGGACCTGAATAGAATTATTACCATTTCTCTGGATGCAAGGGAGATTATTAAACATCTCATGATATTCGCCCGGCAAAAGAAACCGGAAAAAACCCGCTTGAATCTTAATACCATCGTAAATGAGGGGCTGGTCTTTTTTGAGTCACGGTGTTCAAAAGAAGGGATCGAACTGGTTCGTTCACTTTCACCAGAGTTGCCGGAAATCATCGCAGACCGAACCCAGATCCATCAGGTTCTGGTTAACCTGGTTACCAATGCTATACAGGCAATGCCTGAGGGAGGAAGACTGATGATCCGGACCGAAGCGGCGGAACATCATGTTGCCCTGATCATTGAAGATACAGGATCCGGGATTACGGACGAAGTGAAAAAGCAAATGTTCATCCCTTTTTTCACCACCAAAGAGGTCGGTCAGGGAACGGGTATTGGTCTGTCGGTTGTTCATGGAGTCATCACTTCACACAACGGAATCATCAAGGTGGAGAGTGAAACCGGAATTGGTTCGAAATTTGAGATTCAATTACCCATCAACGAATGCATTATTAACTAGTAAAAACCTACTATGACTGATTCCAAAAATAAAAAACAGATTTTAGTCGTAGATGATACTCAAATCACCTTGGAAGTGGTTCAGCGAAACCTTGAAACCCAGGGGTACCGGGTTTTTACGGCAAATGACGTACCTGAAGCCCTTCGTGTTCTGGAAGGGAGGACAATAGACCTGGTTATCACGGATTATAAGATGCCTAAAGTAAGTGGTCTCGAGTTAATCAAACATATACAGGAAAATTATAAAAACACCGAAGTTGTGATGATCACCGGGTATGCTTCCATTGAAGGGGCGGTTAATGCCATTAAAGCAGGTGCGGAAGAATACATCTCCAAGCCATTCACGGATGAAGAACTTTTGGGTGCCGTGAAGAAAGCGCTGGATAAAACGAATTTCCGGAAAACGCTGGAAAAATCAACACGGAATGAGTACACCAAAATGTATGGTTTGATTGGGGAGTCTGAGGCCATGCAGAAAGTTTACGGGCAAATCAGGAAAGCCTCCTCAACCTCAGCCACTGTGCTGATAACAGGAGAAAGTGGGACGGGGAAGGAACTGGTTGCAAGGGCTATTCATTATAGTTTTAAGAAATTATCTGCTCCGTTTGTCCCTGTCAATTGCGGGGGCGTTCCGGAAGGGCTGCTGGAAAGCGAGCTTTTTGGATATGTAAAAGGAGCTTTTACAGGTGCGTCCGAGACCAGGGCCGGATTCTTTCTTACCGCGGATGGTGGAACCATCTTTCTTGATGAAGTGAGCAATACCAGCCTTTCCATGCAGGCCAAGTTATTGCGGGTGCTTCAAAACAAAGAGGTGTACATGGTTGGATCCAGTCGCCCTCATCAGGTAAATGTAAGAATAATAGCAGCAACAAATAAAGATTTACAGATGCTGGTCAGGAAAGGAATGTTTCGTGAAGATTTATATTACCGCCTGTACGTAATTGCAATTGATCTTCCTCCATTACGGGACCGGAATGACGATGTGTTACTTCTAATTGACCATTTTACAACGAAATATTCAACGGAATTCGGAAAACCAAAACCTCAGTTCTCGACTAAAACACTTCAGATTCTCAGGAATTATCACTGGCCGGGAAATGTTCGGGAATTGGAAAATGTAGTGCAGCGACTGGTTGCGATGACTGAGAGTGAAGTGATCGAGGCTGCTGATCTGCCTTCAGTGATGCGTTTCTCTGCTTACGGAAAATCGACCCTCCAGAGAACACTTGCTGAAGTGGAATCTGAACATATCCGGAATGTACTGGCCGGAGTGGATAATAATAAGACCAGGGCCGCAGAGATACTGGGCATCGACAGGAAGACACTGAGAGAAAAACTCAGGGGGGCTCCCCTGCCCTCGTCAGAATGACTCCCTCAACGGGGTATTTCTCCCCGGTGGTTCAAATTTCCCCGGATTATACTAGCGTAAAGTTCCTGTCCAAATCAAAAATAGAAAAATAATCCTGATTTTCTAGTTGTCATTACTCTTCTGATTTACAGCCATATATACCGGATACTTTGTTTAAATTATGACTTGGTCTCCCGAAGGAATGATTTCATGGTATGTGAATTGTATTCCCTCCGATAAAACAGGTTGTATTTACTTTATTTCAATTAAAAGGAGGATTTCACCATGAAAAAGGATGACGTCATTATGCAAGAGGAGGTAAAAGAGGTCAAGAAGAAGAAGAAGGCCAAGACTATTCGTGGACTTTGCATTACATGTAACAATGCCAGTTCCTGTTCCTTCCGGGCCAGTGAAGAAGATCGCTTGATATACTTCTGTGAATTGTTCGATTGCTTTGTTGAGGCTGAAGAACTGGTTGAAGCTGCCAAAATCATTCTGGAGACACAACCCCTGAATACGGGAAACGGGAAATTAAAAGGACTCTGTATCAACTGTAAAAAATGTATGACCTGTACTTTCACAAGGCCCGATGCCGGTACCTGGCATTGTGAGGAGTATGAATGAACTTTGATAGCCTGCTTGAATCAGACGGTAAATTTATTAAAGTGAAAAAGAGGAACCATGAGTATCCATACTGAAGATATTGCTCAAAAACACAAGAAAGAGTTAGGCGGGCTGATTGCCATGTTGGAAGAGATCCAATCGCATCACAGTTATCTTCCGGAAAGCGAACTTAGAACAATAGCCAAAGAAACAGGCCGGTCTCTTGTAGAGATTTACGGGGTGGCCACGTTTTACAAATATTTTAGTTTACACCCCAGAGGTGAACACTTAATATCCGTTTGCCTGGGTACGGCGTGCCATGTTCGCCAGGGGCCTGTTATCGCTAAAGAGTTTGAAGATCAACTGGGAATCCGTGCCGGTGAAACCACTTCAGACAAAGAGTTTTCGCTGGAAACGGTAAACTGCCTGGGGGCCTGTGCCCGTGGGCCGATCGTAGTAGTGGATGGATACTATTTCTCCAATGTCAGAAAATCGGAAGTTGCCCGAATTATACGAAAAACCCGTGAAGGTCTTGATGCCATTGATGTCACCAAAGACCAACGGATCTTCGCTATCAAGTTGCGCTGCCCTCATTGCAATCACAGTTTATTGGACCCGAACTTTTTGATAGATAACCAACCATCTGTCCGGTTAACCATTTCGTTTGAAAGAAAGCATGGATGGTTGAGATTATCGTCCCTGTACGGAAGTTATCACCTTAACTCCGAGTATGAAATCCCCATCGACACGATTGCCAATTTCTTTTGTCCACACTGTCATGCCGAGCTTACGGGCTCATCTTCCTGTCCGGCCTGTAATGCACCCATGGTTCCCATGACCATCTATGGTGGAGGATTAGTTCAGATCTGTTCGCGGCGAGGGTGTAAAAATCACATGATGGAATTGGTCAACAGCATTTGCATCAATTGCGAAAACCGGCATACGTGTAAGCTAATTAAACCAGAAGGGAGTGTCTGGTATTGTGAAGAATATAAATAATGGAGGGCTTTAAATGATCAGGTTATCCTCTCTCGAAGAACTAAGAGATTTATTTGAAAGGGTCAGGAATGATGTAAGCGATTCCCGGCTTCAGATTGTAATTTGTGCTGGAACTGCATGCCAGGCCAGCGGGGCAAATGATATCATCCGGGTAGCGAAAAAATATATCATGCAAAATCAGTTGCTGGATACGATTTCGCTAAAAATTACCGGTTGTCATGGATTTTGCGAAATGGGTCCGTTTATCCTCACCCACCCGCAGGGCGCTTTTTATCATAAAATCACCATTGATAATATCAGCCAGATCATTGATGCAGTTATTTCGGATGATTATGTGGAGGATCTTTTATACAGAGATCCGAGAACCAAAGAAAAGTACTATCATCAGAACGATATCCCTTTCTTCAACAAGCAGCAGCGCACTATTTTCAGTAAAAACCAGAAGATTGATCCCATCCGTATCTATGACTATATAACCCACGATGGATACAGTGCTCTCTATAAAGTTTTCTCCTGTTTGACTCCCCAACAGGTACTGGAGGAGGTAAAAGTCTCAGGGCTTCGGGGAAGGGGGGGCGCCGGGTTTCCTACCGGTTTCAAGTGGGAAATGCTGGCCAGGGA
>QYQJ01000205.1 GCA_007280875.1 Bacteroidota bacterium | reverse complement strand
GTTATGGGGGTAAGGGGTACTATGCACAATTCTCAACCGGCTGCTCTCTTTTTTGCCCCATTTTTACCGGTTTTGTCTCAGTTTTTGTCTCAGTTTTCTACCTGTTTTGTCTTGATTTTTTTCTTGAAACAAGATATAAAACAAAGATGCCCATGACAATAATAATGAGCCCAATCCAGGTCCCCTGCCGTTTAATGAATTCAACAGCAGCTTCATTGCCTGTTATAGTTAAAATAAGACCCACTAAAACGGCTATGATTGACCCTCCACCAATTAACCATCTGTTTTGTAATGAGGTGGCTTCTTTTGTGAGTGTTTCTGTTATTGTAGTACTAAGTTTTTCTGTAAAATTATTGTACTTCTCATCTAGTGTATTTATTTTATTCGATAAACCCTGAAGAGAATCATGGATCTCACCATATTCATCTGTTACAATTTTTAATTGTTGGTCAATTTCTTTTAATTTATGACCGAGAACATGCCATGGATAGCCTGATTTAACAAGATTATCGAGAAGAGCCTCTGGCCCACCTTCAACTAATGCATCTTCCCATTCATTTTCTTTCATCCCTACGGGGGCTCCTTTTCGTTGACTTCTAACATATCCTAATTCTCCTTGATAATCCCCTTCATATAATTTATCGGGTCGTTCATCCTTATCAAGTTTAAATATTACCACACGAAATATTTTCTCCTTCAAAAGGAATCTACGCTCTTCATTTGAAGTATTTGTAATTGTCCAGTTCAATGTTCCATAGTATCCTGAATCTATATGTGTTGATGGAGCCACTATTCCTTCTCGAGACAGATCAGTTGTCGGACTGATAATTGCATGTAAGTCGCTATCAGGATATATTGACGAAATAGTTTCGCGTCTAAAATCTATTGTCTCAAATGCAGTTAGCGCAACAGAATGTCCAGGAGGTACTTTTATTCCCTTTTTTCTACCTCCTAATTCAAATTCTTTATTTGCATTTAAAAATTCACCAACTCCACCAAGCCTTAAAATATAGGAGTTTGGGCGTACAAATGAGATATCTCCATTAAGTATAACTGATCCTAATAGTCTCATTATTTCTTTGTCAGAGAGAAGTATTGCCATTGTAAATCAATTTTAAGAATCCTGTTTTTACCCCTGATTTAGGGTATTTTGTCTCAGTTCTATCGCTAATTTTAATTCGCATTCCTTTTACCAAAGCATTCTTTAATAAAAATGGTTTACTAAATTATTCACTTTTTCTTTGGAGCTCTCTGAGATAAAGCACTACCTGCCGCTGTTTTACTATTTTTTCCAGTTCTTTTATCCTTAAGAACTTTTGATGCCGCACTTGCTGCCTTTTTACTGGTTTTTCTTTGCTTTGCCATTTTAATGAAGTTCTAATGAAATTTTTCAAATGTTTCTCTGTTTATCTTCCCACAGATTAGTTAATTCATTGTTAGGGGGGTAGGGGGCACTATGCACCAATCTCAACCAGCAGCTCTCTTTCTATGGTCCTTTTTCCCCAGTTGCTCCTCAAGGTCGTGAATCCTTGAATTCAGGTTATCGATTGTATCCAGGCAAACATCCAGGTGTTTTTTTAACCTCTTATTTTCAGCTAATATCTCCTTTTCAGGTTTATGATCTGTCTCTTTCTCTCCTTCCCACCAATAGCTCATTGGTACACTAAGTGCCTTTGAAATCTCTTCAAGTTTAACAATAGTTAGTGTTCTGTTTTCAATCGCCTGATTGAATCCAGTTGCAGACATTCCAACAATATTTTTTACAAAATCAGTTATTGGGAATCTTTTCTCTTTAATCGTCTTTTTTATCTTATTGAAATCCACTTAAGTATGTTAGTTTATCGAGAAATATCTAAAAAAAATAATAGAAATACTTGACTTTTCGTGTAGATTTATCTTACATTTGCAAACAGTTCTCAAACAAATATAGCACATTATTCAAAGTAAACCAATACCTATTTATTCCTATGAAGCTGAGCAGTAAAGCGCTGAAAGAGTTGAAACGGTACTTTCCCAGGGACTGGGCTGCCGTACTTCGTGAGCGGATCATTGAGAAACACCAGTCGACCTTTTCCACGAACTACATCCGCTATGTGCTGGATGGTGAGGATCACCGGCACAATGATCTCATTGTTCAGGAGGCATATGAATACTACCTGGAGCTAAAAGATCAAGTTGAAACTGCTGAAGCCGAGATCCTGAAATCAGCCTGAGATTGCCACCAATTCAAACACCTATGTATAAAACAGTTAATTCATCTCCCGCCGCTTTTGAACCGGACAAGATTGAACTCTTTGTCCTTAACGGAGAAGTGGTTTTCTGGGAGAATGGCCATCTGAGGCCATTTGAAGAGCTTCCGTCCACAGAAGCCATCTGGCTTCGCGAAGAGCTTGATAATGATCCAAGGGCCTTGCGAGGCCTCGCTATCCTTGGTATAACCGACCCATTGGAAGGGCTTCGCCAGTATGCCTTTTGCCGGTATGGAGACTTTGATAAGAAGCCGGATATCGATGAATTTGGAAACACGATCAGCGAATATTGGGATTGTGGCCAGAGGCCATGCCCAGCTGATGGGATCCTCTGTAAACCTCCGGATGTTCCTAATGGGAGACTCACACCGGCAGACCTGGAAATAGCCAGGATGATCGGAGAGGATATCCCCAATAAACAGATTGCAGCAAGGCGAGGGACGTCGTTGCATACCGTCAATACGCAATGTAAAAAGCTGGCCGAGAAGATCGGCTGTTATACGCAGAAGGGAATCGCCTCTTTTGCCGGCAGAAACAATATCCTTTGATGATCATATCTGCCACTGCCCGCCCCCGGCAAAAACAGAGAACCAATGAAAACCTTTTCGAACATGTCGGAAGTTGATCTCAGGCTTAGTAAGGAATCATATGAATTCTACAGGATCCAGCTTCTTAAACGCATTGCCAGGCTTGAAGAACTCAAAGCTCCTGAACATAAAATTGAGGAATTGAGAAAGAAGGTTGCCCGCGCTGAAGAATTAGTCGCAGCCATTGAAACCGAGTTAAACACCAACGAAAACCAATAACCATGCAACAAATGTTTCAACTTACTACATATGAGGTGCACCCTGAAACCGGGGTGACCACATTGGGAGTGACGTTTGATGTCGGATCCGGACAAAAATCTGACGGTGGATTATTTTGGAGGCGAGAGGATGCCGATACTTACCTGGCCAAACTCAAACGGCACTACATCCTGATTATGTTCGAGAAGTATGTCACACATGCGAAGATTCTTCATGATGTGGGCGTTCGTGACTTTTACCGTACACCGGAGAAACTGGCTGCCCTGGACCGTTGCCTGAATTACAACTCCTGGTTCCAGGATAAAAGCCTGAAAGAGATCTGCCTGGTCATTCTCAAAATCAGGGTTGATCTTGAGAAAATCCTTCCTTCCCCGGGAAACAATTCCTATGAATCCAGTAAAGGTAAGCTTCTGGACATGATCGTATTCTGCAAGCGAGAGCTTCCCGCAACGGAAATCCCAACACTGGCATCCGTTCGTAACCAACCATTGGAATGAAAAACGAGTTCAACTACACCTTTTACGATACTTCCAGGAAGCTACACGATCTGGGGATCCGCTGGAAACCGAATAAATGGTGGCGCGTGATCCATGTAAATTCAAGAAGTAGGAAGTATCTCCTGGTCGATAAGCTTCTCCCGTATCAACAGGGAGTGCCTGCCTACTCGTTGTCCGAACTTGGCATGATCATACCCTTCGGTTTCTTCAATGAGATCCCTGTTGTAAAATTCCTGGGCGGATATTTTAAACTGAAGATCGAGGGACAGAAAGAGCTCACCTTCAGCACGGAGGTCGAGGCCCGTGCCCATTACCTGATCTATCTCATTGAGAGTGGCCAGGCACAGGTTGAGCCCATTGAAACGGAAAAGACAAAAACTCATTAATTCATTTTCCCCAAATGAAGATCACTCCCGGCTGTGTTCAGATGATACTGGCTTCTGCAAAGATTGAGGAGGTTGTCGGCGATTTCGGTAAGCTGCAGAAGTCCGGATCCGGATTCTCTATGAAGTGCCCGAAATGCGGAAAAGATGGGAAAGGAAAAGGATTGATCGTTACGCCGGCCAAAGGGATCTTCAAATGCTTCTCCTGCGATTTTGGTGGGAAGTCACCGGTGGATTTCCTGATGGAGGTCAAGGGAATCAAGTATCCGGATGCGCTTCGTTACCTTGCTGACAAATACAACATCCTCATTGAAGAGGAACCTAAACCGAAAGGCCCCCAACGTAAAGGCGGGAAGAAAGAGGCCACCTTCCGGGATAAGCAACTGCAGTCATCCGGATTGACCGATGCCGATCAGAAGGTGACTGTGCGGCTGGATAACAATACGGAAAAAATGGTCGATTGCTTTGAGTCCGGAACACGGGACCAGTATGGCCAGATCACCTCAGGGGATGATATGATTGTCTGGTATTATGATCTCGAAGGGAAAGCGGTCATGTACCAGAAGCCCAAGAGCTCCCGCATGGAGCATCTCTTCCGTATCCGGTGGCAAAATCCGGAACTCCATTGTGATCGCAATGGCCGGCCGATGAAATATACCTCTCCGGTCGGATCCGGATCCCATTTGTTTATTCCCGAGGAGATGCGGGCCATCTACCGGGACCGGCGCGTAATCAAACGTCTGTTCATCCAGGAAGGGGAGAAGAAGGCCATAAAAGCCTGTAAGCATGGCCTGCCGTCGGTCGGGATCATGGGGATCCAGAACATTGGCCACCATGGAAAACTTCCCTTTGAGTTCCAGCTGATTGTTCAGGCCTGTAAAGTGGAAGAGGTTGTCTTTGTCCTGGACTCCGACTGGGATCACCTGGGGCAGGACCTCCAGCCAGGCGCCCGGGTGGATCTCCGGCAATATTCCTTTTACTGGGCCGTGAGGAACTACCGTGATTACTTCAAGACATTTATTAACCTGGGGATTTACCTGGAGATTTACTTCGGTTATATCCTGCCCAATGAAGGGATTTTCAATGAAAAGGGGATCGATGATCTGCTTGCCGGATCCCTGAAAGGAAGCGAGGAGCTCCTTTACAAGGATATCGAACGGTGCATCAATGAGAAAGAAGAGGCAGGCAAATATATCCAGATCCATAAGATCTCCACGGTCTCGGATTCCAAACTGATCGAGTTCTGGAATCTTCACAGCGCCGAGTCGTTTGCCAGAAAATATAAGGAGGACCTGCAACATCTTCCCGAGTTCATGATCGGAAAATATAAATGGCGGTTTGGGGAGGAAGGGAAACTGGAACTGGCCCAGCCGTTGGAAGATGATGAGAAGTTTTGGGAGATCCAGCCAAAAACCGATCGGGGAGGGAATGAGTATAAACTGTATCGGTTCCATTACCATTTTGCCTATAATTTTTTAAAGCGCCGTGGCTTCGGACGGATCCGGATGGCCAACCGCACATTTCAATTGTGTCATATCACCGGTAAGGTTGTTGAGATCGTTGAACCATATGAGATCAAAGATTTTGTAGTGGACTTTGCCAAGGAAAATGTCGATCGGGAAGATCTTCTGGAAGTGCTCAATATGATGTACCGGGCCGCTGATCAGTACCTGGGCCCGAAATCCCTGGGAAACCTTGATTTTGTTGAGCCTTCGTTCGAGGTGTCTGACAAGAGTTTTCAATACCTCTTCTTCAGGAACAAGTATTGGAAGATCACAGCCGAAGGGATTGAGGAGAAGCCTTTGAGTGAGGTACAGCATCATGTCTGGAGCGATAAGATCAATAATTTCAATGCAGCCCTTCTGGGAGACGATCTTGTGACAGTTGACAGGATGGATAGGACCTTCATTGAAACGTATCAGCAGGCGCTTGTGGATCAGTACAAGGTGTATCCTTCCAGGCTGAATGATCTCACCGGTCAATATGATATTTCGCTTTCAAAGTTGGGCCAGGAGAGCCATTTTATACAGTTCCTGATCAATACCAGTGAGTTCTTCTGGAAGGTCCCTCCCCAGGTGAGATCTTTTGATGAACGGCTTGAGACAAACCTGCATTTCGTTTCCAAGATGACAGCCATTGGGTATCTCCTTCATAAATACCGGGATAAATCCTGTGAGAAAGCCGTTATTGCCATGGATGGAAAACTCTCGGAAGTAGGGGAGAGCAATGGCCGCACCGGAAAGAGCCTGTTCGGCTTCGCCCTGGGACATGTGATTCCGCAGGCCTATATCGGGGCAAAGTCAAAAGACCTGGTTGATGACAAGTTCCTGTTTGAAGAGGTATCCGAAAAGACCGACAACATCTTCCTGGATGATGTTCGGGCCAACATTGATTTTGAATTCTTCTTCCCCCTGATCACCGGGAAAATGACCGTCAATGCCAAGGGAGAAAAGAAGTTCACCCTGGCCGAGAAAGATACGCCCAAGTTGTACCTCACCACCAATCATGCCATCAATGGCGCCAGCTCTTCGTTCAAGGACCGGCAGGCCCTGATCGCCTTCAGCGATTACTACAACGAGGACCATAAGCCGGTGGATGATTTCGGGATCAACATGTTTGATGAATGGGACGAAAAACAGTGGAACCTGTTCTATAATTTCATGGCCCGCTGCCTGCAGCTCTATTTCAAAGCGCAGAAACTCTCCTGGGGATCCAATCACTCGGGACTGATCCCGCCTCCGACCGAACGCCTTGAGCTTCGCCGGCTCAGGCAATTCATCGGAGAAGATTTTCTGACCTGGGCAGATGAGTTTTTCGGGATCAGCGATGGGGATGATGTCAATGAGGTCGATAATAATAATCTCAACCGGGAGCTGATCCGGCAGGATTTATTCAATGATTTTAATGAGAAAAATCCTACTCTACGTAAGTATATCACTGCCCAGCGGTTCAAGAAGAAGGTTCTCTCCTGGTGCGAATACCGCGGCCTGCGATTTAATCCTACAAGTTATAAATCCGGTTCACTCAATCCTGGCGGTGGAGATGATAAACGCAATGGGGTAGAATATTTCACCATAGCAAACGCCAAGTTTTTCCAAACCTAAATCCATAATCTATGATCATTAAAAGAAAATTCGGAGTTCAGTATCATGGTTGCGACGTCTGTGAGCAACGGGTCATTTATCGGATCCCTGTGGTGGATGATTTTGCCGATCGCCACCTTTTGAAAAGAGGACTGAAATACGACCTCTGCCGGCAATGTGCCATTGAGAATCATAAACTGCTGATGCGAGGCTTAGAGCAGGATGCAATTGACCAGGTGGATAAGCTCCCGGTAACATACCAGCCCTGGCTGGAGAAAACCGTCGAAGTATGAGGAAACTTGTCATTATCAACCGAAGCCTGATGACGATCATGAACCTGCTGGGCTTCCTGGTATTCCTCTCTACTTTTATCCTGGTGTTCTTTTTCCCTGAAATTGCAGGAGAGATCTTTGCAAAACTGGTGAATGGATTTAAAGAATCGCTGAAATGACACATATCCTTCAACCTCACGAAATGGTCCGGGATCTGAATTATTGATCTTTCATCCTTGAAAAGACAATCCTTCTTATTAAAATATGGTCTTCATCAATAGCTTTTAGGATCGCCCCTTCAAGAAATGTGGAAGTTCCATCCGCACCGGTAATATGGTAGGTTTCATCATGCCCAAGCGAGAGATGAATCTTCTCATGCGTGTATGAATCATACTCAATGATAAAGCACTCCGGATTACCCGGCACTTCAGTTAGTTTTATCATAGATCCATGATGCGCATTTTTCCATTTACCATTCAAATCTGTCATAGTCAATCAATATTTGGCTTGTATATAAACAGTAATATGGCATATTTTATTATTCGTGAGTGCTGGACAGCTTTAGTGGCCAGCTCGAACACCATATAATCTTTCTTCTATTTTACCCATTTTTTCCCCGTTCCCCCTATTTATTTATTGAATTCTATAGTGCTGAAGTCCTCGGAAAAATTCAGTAATTTGCTGTATACCATATATATATACTCTTATATCTCTTTTTTTTACTCTTTGTACTGATACCCCTTATAAAAATTTACTGGAATTTCGTGCTTTCGTGCGCACAATTTTTAACGCTCTCGTATCATACTCCTTTTCAGTAGATTAACCCCTGTTTTTATCAGCACGATTTCAGCACGAATCAGCACGAAAGTACAAACCTTGAGTTTTACACTGATCATTTTTCGTTATCATGTTGATATACAATTAAATAGATTTTCATCAGCACGAAAGTACGGCAGCACGAAAATTTTTGAGTTTTTATCATAGGGGGGTATACATAGGTTACGAACAAAATTTATTTGCTATTGATAAAATCTATTTGCTGTTGGATTTTTGTAAAATAATTGGTATATAGTGCATGGCCTTTCAATTCATCCCAAGTCAAACTAACTTTATCGTATGCCCTCACAGGTAGTTATCAGGATCAAGTGTGATCAGTACCTAATTCGGTTCCTGGAGTCTCTCTATGGAGAATCCCCCATTTCGTTCCCTGCGAAATCCAATTTCAACATGATGCTGGATCTCTTTCTGGAACAACGGCCACTGGATTACCATGAGGCTCCTCATTATGGAAAGAACACCCTAAAGGTTCGATTACCCTATTTCGATACGAAGAATGTAGATTACTACAACTACCTCTCGGAAAAGAAACAGCAGGTATTCGTCAAAGAAGTGTGGAAGTTCTTTAAGATCACCTTCCGGTCCTTTGTATCTCAACATATCGTGTTGGGACTCGACAAGAAGGATGCGATCGATCTTTTCATCGAAAAACACAAATTACCGGTGGATATTTGGGACAGTTTGGAGAAAGATTTTCAGAGATACCTGAAACTCAGGAGTAAACGTAAGTTATCTAGAAAGAGTAAAAATATGTCAGTTTGAAGGCCATTTTGTCCGGCGAGTTGAACGCTTTAGAACATGGGGTATATGATAGAAAATGGTAGCGCATAGGGTATTATAAATCTTAAAATTTCGCATGATGTTTATTGATAAAAATACCAACGATCTATTGATTATCTCTCGTCTTTTCATTACTCCGATAGATGATGTCAGTTCCTTCAGTGATGGAACGGATAGGTTCCGCAAAACCATCACTTTTAAAACAGGGAAGGCCTGGAAGGAGATCTACCTATCACCCGGAATCACTCAGTTCTCGGAAAAAGAGAAGGAAGAAGAGGCCGGGACTTTGGTGGAACAAACCCTCAAGTTCAGCTTCCCGGGGGAAGACTCCGATACCGGATCCCTGATTGAAGAGATCGAGCGCCGGCAGCTGATCGTTTTGATGAGTATCGATGGTAGTACTCCGAAGGTTTTCGGGTGCCTGGAGAACGGAGCCAGGCTGAAACGATTGACCCAGATCTCCCCGAAGGGATCCACCACGGAATGTGAGATCACCTGTACGGCCCAACAGTTTTCCTGGTGGCTCCAGACCGGAGCTCCACCGCTTTAACGGATATCCGTTTCCCTGTTCCTTTTCTGGCTTTTCAGTCCTTTATCAAAGCCCTATAGCCCTATAATATTGTACTCTAAATATTAACCGGCTGTGATTTACCGACTTTTCGAAATCCTTGACGCCCAATGGTTGATCCATCGTGAGACTGCACTCTCTTACCTGCCGGTCCTTATTTCATTCCTTAATGGTGGGAAGATCGTACTGGAAGCCGACGACATCAAAAAGCCCTATGTGTTTGCCCAGGGGCAAGATCCGATCAATCCTGTAAGCAGATATGACCTGGACAGTCCGGATATTCCGGATAACTCCATTGCCGTGATCCCGATCCAGGGAGCTATCGTTTCCTGGAAGAGCATTGAGCTGATCTCAAATCTCCAGAAGGCTGAAGCCAATCCGCAGATCATCTCCACGGTATTTCTGGTTAACTCCCCCGGTGGAATGGTCTATTATACCGACATCACCGCTGATGCCATCAAAAGCGCCTCCAAACCTACCGTTGCCGTCATCATGAACATGGCAGCCTCGGCAGCCATGTGGCTCATCTCAGCCATGGATTATCGGATAGCGACTTCCTCCCTGGACCGGGTAGGATCCATCGGTGTCCGGGTATCCTTCACGGATTTCAACGGATTTCTGAAAGAGAAACTCGGGATTACTGTGTATGACATCTATGCTTCCAAGTCAACCAAAAAGGATGAAGAGATTCGTACGTTGCTGGAAGGAGACAACTCAAAGGTTATTTCAGGTGCAGATTTCATCAACGAGATTTTTCATCAGGCCATCCGTGAGAACCTCTCCCTGAAAGAAAATCCGGAAGTTTTTACAGGTGCCCTTTTCTATGCCAAGAAGGCCATGGAGTTGGGACTGATCAATGCGATCGGGAGTATTTCCGCAGCATTTGAGTATACCTACAAAGAAGGTTTAGCCCATAAAATCAAGCAATTCAAACTTTAACCAACAATTCAAACCATGTTCAAACAATTGATGACTACCGTTCTGGCGTTCCTCGGGATCCAGGCTTTTGCCAAGGATCAAGACGGTAAGATGCACTTAACCGAGGAACAGAGGGAGAACCTGGTGAAGTATTTCGGTGATGCATTCACCGGAAAATTTATCCAGTCTCTCGAAAAGGAGTCCAGGGGTGAAGCCCAGGACCAGGCCCTGATGGACGGGATGGTGGCAGATCTGCAGGCGCAGCTGCAGGCTTCCCTGGACGCCAGGACCAAGCTCGAGAAAGACCTCAACGCTGAGAAATCCGAGAAGGAAAAACTCAATGGTGTCATCACAGAACAACAGAAGACCATCGACACCTTGTCAAACAAACCGGAAAAGGATCCGGATCCAAAAAAAGTCGACATGAAAGACAAAGACACTTCCTGGATCCCTTCCGGGAAGGATACCCACCTGTTCGGCCAGGATCTGCCGTATATGGCCCTCGAAGGACGGCCGTATAACCAGCGTGCCTATGCAGCCCTCTCAGCTCGCCATGGGATCCTGATGCCAACCCGGGAAGCCTCTTCGCTGGATTACACCAGCTTGAAGAATGACCTGGGGGATTACTACCGTATCCGGAAACAGGACCGGATCCAGAGCTTCCTGCAGGAGCTTCCCTCCCTTACCAGGATCTTCAACCTGGAGAGCGGATACCAGGATCAGGCCGTATTGGTGAACCTTTTCCTTACGGATGAGTTCTCCCAGGCCGACAGCACCGCCCTGGGCAGCACCTTCGACAACATGGTCAAAGGCGGGTACAAGTTCGAACCGGAAGTGCTCACCATGTATGATGTGATGTTTGCTCACAAGTTCACCGCCCTGAAGGAGATCGAAAAGAGCTGGATCGGGTACCTGAACCGCGAGGGATCATCTACCATGAAGTGGTCGTTCATCGAGTACATTCTGGTCGAAACGGCCAAGAAGCTCAAGAACGAGCAGGAAGTGCGCAGGATTCGTGGTGTTCGCAAGAATCCCACGGTCAACGTCCCGGGTACTGCTTATCAGGCCGCCAATGGTCTGCTGAAGTTCATCAAGAACCAGATCGCCCTGTTCAAGGTAAAACCCTTTGAGTTGGGCGAATGGAACAGCGGCAACATTGCCAACTACATCCGCACGGCCACTCAGATGGTCCCTGAGGTCCTGCGTGATTCCGGAAGGATCGTTCTCTACATGTCGACTGATGCCCTGAGTGACTACCACAAGAACCTGGAGACGCTCTACGGGCAGAACCGGGATTACACCGCGGAGATCCAGTACGTGAAGGAGTACCCTTCCGTGAAGATCGTTCCCATTCCGGGGATGGCCCCGAGTAAGCGCATGATCTGGACCATCGAAGGAAACATCGCCTTGTTTGAGGACAAACCCGGTGAGATGCTCAACTTCAGCCTCGAACAGCAGGACTGGACCCTGAAAGTCTGGTCGAACTGGCGCGAGTCGATCTGGGCATACCTGACCGGCCGCAAGTACGACAACGCTGAAGAGATGCCCTCGGACTACTCCACCCAGTTGATCTTCTGCAACGATGTGGATGAGCCGGCCGATTACTTCATCAACATGGAGGTTAACGACACCACTCCATCGGTGCTGAACCATACCAGCCTGGTGAGTGTGGCCAACACCCAGGCAACAGCCATCACCGGAATCGATGACTGTGCCGTTGGCCAGGAGGTTCGGCTTAAGTGTGGGAACTCCACCAACGCGATCACCATCGCTCAGGCCGGAAATTTCTCCCTGATCTCTGAGGCATGGACTCCCGAGGTGGGGGATGTGATTTACCTGAAGAAGCGCTCCGATGGAAAGTTCATCGAGCTGAAACGCGAAAGCGTGACCTCCGATGCCATTGCCATCGCCGCCGATGACACCACCCCGGATGTCTCTGCAGGTGACAAGTTCATCACCGTTGCCAACAGCCAGGCCACGGCTATCACCAACCTGGATAACGCGATCGCCGGTCGTGTCTACACGATCTATGGCGGCAGCGACACCAACTCCTCCACGATCGCAAATGCCGGCAACTTCGTGCTGACCGCTGCGATGACACTGGCAGAGGGAACGTATATCAAGCTCCAGAAATCGGAGTCTGACAGCAAGTTCTACGAAATCGAGCGGGGATAGGATAGAGATCCGGGGCGGGCAAGCGATAACACCACCGCCCCGGTCCTGTCTCTCCGGTCTGTAACTTAAAAACCGAGAAACCATGACATACGTAAAAGTCAACCTCACCAAACCTTCCGGAAATCCAGGGGCTGGTGGCAATAAAAAGGACCTGATCACCCTGATCGACGTGGATGATATCCAGACCTTCCCAGGCAGGGACTCTAAAGGCGTGGTGATCACCGATAACATCGTGATGAAGGAGAATACCTATGCCGTCAAGGTATATGGTACTGTCAACACGATCAAAACAGGATCCAACTCCGAAGGAGATATCGATGCCGAAGGATTTATCCATGACCTGGAGTTTGAACACCCGGGGAACAGCGTTGAACTCCGCGAGTTTAAAACCAACTGGCTTGGCCGGAACATCATCGCTATTGTCGAGCGGTGTACCACGGGCAAAAAAGAGCTCTTCGGAATGCCTTGCGCTCCCATGCGGATGACAACCAAAGCCGAAGATGACAAGGATAAGAACAAATCCACCATCACATTCAAGAGCGCTTTGAAGTGTCCGTATGAGATTGCCGATTACCAGGGGACCATCGAGTATGATTCCGTGATGGGAACCGTCCCGGCTGATGATACCTCCCCGGATGTAGCTGCAGGCCAGGGTCAGTACCAGCTCACAAGCGGTAGCGTTTCGGCAGTGGCCATCACCACGCTGGACAATGCAGTAAATGGTGGAGTTTATACCCTTCTGGGATCCGGAGGATCGTATCCTTCCACAATTCCTTCAGGAAACGACTTCATCCTGGCTAACGGGACCACCTGGACGGCTCTGGCCGGATCACAGATCACGGTCAAAGCCTTCAAATCCGGAGCCAGCTCCTGGAGCTTCATCGAGCAGAGCAGGTCTTAAAGGCACTCTTTTTTCATAGGTGTTTGATTTGGGATCCCGGTGCTGAGAAATCGGCATCGGGATTTTTATCATATAAATTCTCTTTCATTTTCCATATCTTTACAAATCAAATTTAGATCCCTCGATCCGACATGCTAGTGTACTGAAAATCTTTTATTTGTAATTTGTGAGGCCTGTATTTCAAACAAGAAAGGGTAAATGTTTCAATGCTTCTGTTGAAGAAGTTTTATCCTCAAGGTCATTTCTGAAGTATAAGGGGAAGATTAACCTAATCTTTACGTCTCCGCCATTTCCCCTAAATAGAAAGAAAAAATATGGGAATAAAATTGGGCAAGAGTATATTAGTTGGCTGACAAACATAACTAAGTCGTTAAATGAATTTCTATCACCAGATGGATCATTTGTTATTGAAGTCGGAAATGCATGGGAACCCAGGGAACCAGTTATGTCAACACTACCTATCGAGGCATTATTAGAAGTCAAACGAACAGGTAACTACTTTCTTTGTCAGCAATTCATTTGGTTTAATACAGCAAAATTACCATCACCAGCTCAATGGGTGAACGTTGACAGAGTTAGAGTAAAAGACTCATTTACTAATATTTGGTGGTTATCGAAAGTTCCTCGCCCTAAAGCTGATAACAAACAAGTACTGAGCGATTATAGTTCATCTATGCAAAAGCTCTTAAAATCAAAAAAATATAATGCAGGGTTACGACCTTCTGAACATAATATCGGAGAGGAATCATTTATTACGGATAATCAAGGTTCAATTCCTTCAAATATTTTAATCTGTGCTAATACACAATCGAACTCATCATATCTTAGGTACTGTAAGGATCACAACATTGAACTTCATCCCGCAAGAATGCCTGTGTATATTGCAGAATTTTTTATTAAATTCCTCACTAACAGGGGAGATATTGTTTTTGACCCTTTTGCAGGGAGCTTGACAACATGTGAATCTGCAGAAAGATTAGATCGAAAGTGGCTTGCGGCAGAACCAGAAATTAAATATATCGAAGGAGGGAAAGGAAGGTTTATAAGTTAATTGTCTAAATATGGCAAGGATTCTAACTACATATGATAGTTCATGGTATGATGAATTGAACTCTGTTGCCTCTTATAGCGAGACTGATTTCGAGCGAAGAATCAAGCAGCATATTTCAAAAATATTCCCCGACTACATATCATTTGGATTTAAAAAGACGGTTCAAGATAATACTTTCCGGAATAGGCCCGACCTTGCTATGATCAGGAAGGATTATAAAGAGTGGTATATTATTGAAGTTGAACTTGGAAGTGATTATTTTCCACATGTTAAAAGGCAAATTGAAACATTTATAAATGGAGACTATAATCCATATTCCATAACAGAATATATTGTAAAAAAAATCAAAGAAGGGCACCCGTTTTATAGATTTGACAGACAAGCAATTTTTGAGTTGGTTTCATCTACAGCTCCAAATGTGATAGTTATGGTTGATAGGCCAAAAGATGACTGGTTTCAAGAAATTGATCGAATTGGTGGAAAAAACTTTATTTTTCAGATCTATAAAAATCCAAAGGGGACTCATCATCTTTTTAGGCTGGATGGTTTTTACCCGAAGAAACGGACCAAAGAAGTCCATTGTTCTTTTCATAAAGTAATGCTAGATTTACTGGAAATTCATGATCAGGAAATCCTACTGACCACACAACCAAAGAAGAAAAAAATGAAAACTTTTCTGAGATCTATTCCTTTCCTACAAAAACTATTTCCTACTGAGAATCCTGATGAGCTTCTTATCCGTTATAAGGACCAACTGACCTCCTGGGGAATTGTTACTATGGATGGCAGATTATATCTGAAGTTTTTAGGAAGGGTAAATCCACTCCCTCCAGAAAAATCATACGTTTTATTCAAAGATTCAAACGACAATTTCCACATTGATTTAAATTAAAAATTATGAATTTTGGATTAGGTCCTGAGATTATTACCTCATACAAACGACTTTCATATAAGTCGTGGTATGCATTAGCTGAATTCGTAGATAACTCTACTCAAGCATATTTAAACAATCGCCGAGATATCGATCTATTATTGGTAAAAGAGAAGGCGAATTTGTTTGTCAAAATTGAGTATGGAAGTGATGCCTCTGGAGAATTCATCTCGATTGAAGATAATTCAAGTGGCATGTCAAAGATGGAACTTGAAGACGCAATTATAGTCGGGAAAAAACCTGCTATTACTACTGGGAGATCTAAATACGGAATTGGAATGAAGACCGCTGCATGTTGGTTTGGGAATAACTGGAGTGTTACAACGAAAAAATTTGGAGAAGATCTTGAACATACGATACACGTTAATGTTGAGGAGATTGCGAAGGGAAATCTAGATCTTGGACATATAGAAGTGCCACGTCAAGCCAGTGAACACTACACTAGAATTTTAATTCGCGATTTACAAAATAGAATAGTTGGAAGAACTATTGGAGCACTCCGAGATCATCTGGGTTCAATGTATAGATGGGATTATAAAAGTTATGGACTTCAACTCTTTTTAAATGGGATTCAATTAACATGGGATGAGAATGCTCTTTTCAGCAGGTTATTATTAGATATTGATGGTCAACCTAAGAAACGAGATTTTGAATTCACAATCCAGAGTGGTGAGAATTCAAAGAAAGTTACCGGATGGGCAGGAGTTCTTCAAAAAGGTAGTCGTAAGGATGCTGGTTTTACGATTTTTCATGCTAATCGCGTTATTGTTGGATTTCCGGAATCATATCGTCCCGAAACTCTTTATGGCCCCCAAGTTGGTGGCTCAAACGATCTTGTAAATCAAAGACTACTTGGGTGTCTGGAGCTTGATGACTTTGATGTTAGTCATACTAAAGATGAAATATTATACGCTGAGAATGAAAAAGACCAACTTGAAGCATTGTTATTGAAGGAACTTGGAGATTTAAGACAAATTGCCCTTGAATATCGAAAATACGAAGCCGATGAAAGAATTCCAGAAGATATAGATACTGATATTGCACTTGTAGAATTTGAAAAAGAGATTCAATCCCCAGAGATGCAAGATCTAATCAGCAATTATGATATTCCTCCGCCAGAACTTGTTAAAAATACGAACTATTCTGTACTTGATTCAATAACTAAGAAAATAATACCGACCTTAAAAGCAAGAATTGGAGATCTGACAGTTTTTCTTTATCTCTCAAAAGAAATGTCTCCAAACGATCCTTATGTCATCGTTGATTCTATTCGATTAAAAGAATCTATCTATGTTTTAATTAATATGACTCATCCACATTGGGGTCAATTAAAGAATGAAAACAGTATTTTGAATTTTATCCGTCATTGCGCGTATGATGCTGTGGCTGAATGGAAGACATATTTTAAAATAGGCAGGATTGATCCAGATACTGTTAAAAACTTTAAAGACAGACTTTTAAGGCTTCCTTTTGAAATGGAAAAGCATTCTGCTTAATTCCCCTCCTTACCTTTCCACCGGAAGTTGTATATTTGAAGTGCTTAAATCCTAGTTCAATTGATTACACAACTTCCAAATAGGGGAAACCCGTGTGGCTCTGGCAACCGAAAGGTTCCGGCGGTTTCTAGGAACCGAAGCAAGCCTCACGGGTTTCTTCATTTAGGAGGTTAAATGTCACACAGAAAATACTATCGAAACCGTCAAGAAATTGCCGGGATCGATCCAGAGGCCCTGTGGTATCTCAATGGGGACAAACTGATTCTGGTTGATCAGGACCAGTTTATCGAAGTAGAGCATAATCCGGAATTATTCTACCAGGTCGATCTACCACCAGGCCAGAAAGAACTTTTATAAATGTATGCGAAAGCGGGTTCACACCCGCTTTTTTTATGTCCTTTATCGCAAAGGCCCCATATGGTAGGTTTGTTGGAAATTTTCAAGGCCATGAAAGAAAAAATCATTCATTTCTTCAAACACGACCGTTCTTACTCCGGTGGTGTGAAATTGTTCAATGAGTTCGGGATCCTGATCAGCCTGAAAAAGCAGCTGAACATCCAGGCGGAGAACCAGCATCTGAAAGATACTCTCTTTGAGGCTTTGCGGGAACTGGGTGGGATCTCTATGGATGAATTCCGGGGGATCATGCTGACTCCTGTCAAACCGTTCGGGGATCCCCAGGGAAACCCTCCCGCGCCGGCAAAAACAAAGCCGGCAAAATCAGGTTCCAAAAAGAGCAAGGGAACGGGGAAACCAAAGGCTCAGGCAAAAGGAAAAAAGCCGGTCAAAAAGTCGGCAGGGCCAAAGCAGCCGGCAAAAGATCCCGAACCTCCGAAACAGCCGAAGGAAGCCATAAAGGAAGATCCTTTAAAGGAGACTCCAGCCGAAACACCGGCCACAAATCCCGAAGCAGAGAAATAATCCGGCCTGGCCAGGCGGTCAATGTGAAAACCATCCCGGCGTTCAGACTCCGGGATGATTTTCCTTTTCTCTCATCTGCGGATTGTCCAGCAGAACTGAAGATCCTGGTCGCGGATAAAATAACTGCCTACCATGCCTATCGAGAGGCTCACAAGCTCTTATTTGAAGCCGATTGCCGGGAAAAGACTTTTTCTGCTGCCCGGGATTTGGTGGAGAACTACCTGGAGAATCAACTCATCTATGAAGAGCTCAACTACTATAAAAAGCATGGTAAGATCCTGGGCCGGCATAAGATCTTCAATCACCTGAAACGGGTGGAAGAGATCCGGACCATGAAAATCGGCGACCTGGTTAGACTCAAAATCCGATTGTCGAATAACCTGGTCAGAAATAGAAAGAATCTGAAAAATCAACCCGGTCATCAAGATTCCGGTAAACGACTGGAAAGAATAACTCAAATGGAACTCGAACTTACTGAAGTGAACAGATTGCTGCTTATTGATGAATAACAAGTTCTTTGACATCACCGATCTGGAAAAAGAGATTTCCCGGTCCAACCAGGAGCAGGACACCGCATCCGGATCCATGGCCATGAAGTTTCTGGCCATTCATGATTCCCGGGTGGAAAGCATTAAACACCTCACCGGCAGGATCCCCGGGGATGATGAGATCCTGTTTCTTTGGACCGTAAACTCCTTCAACGCTTTCACCTTCATCCCGTTCCTGATCAAAGAATGCGGATCGATCGAGGAGTTGATCCTGGCCACCTATTCCATCAATATCCGGATCATTGACGCCTTGGTCAAGCTCATCGACCGGGGGATGATCCACCAGGTGGATATCTTCATCAGCGACTCTATCCGCACACGGCTACCAAAAGTGAATGATCACCTGCAGGCCCTGGTTGGAAATCGTGCTGTGATCCGGGTCCATTACGCCTGGACACATGCCAAGATCTCCCTGGTTAGGATCGGAGACTGGTACTTCGTGGTGGAAGGATCCGGTAATTGGAGTGAGAATGCTCAACATGAACAGTACATATTCCTGAACTCAAAACGTGTGTTTGAGTTCCGTAAAAACGAAATTTTATATGGAATTGACAGAGAATCAAATTGAATCCATAATAAAACTGGCCGGCTGCTCCTGGGAACCGGAGAAAATAGCCCACTACCTGGGGATTCCGGAGGAAGAGTTCATGGAGGAATTCAATAATGCCTATTCCGCTCTTCGGTATCACTATGAACGGGGTGTGCTCATCAACCAGGCAACATTGGATCTTGAAATCATGGAACGTGCCAAAGGTGGAAACCTTATGGCCATTCAAATGATCAAGAAGGACATGTACTTCCGGAGCATTGAGAATTTCAAAACTCAACAGGAGTCCAATCGGATCCGCTCTGAAGTGGAAGCTGAATATGCCCGTATCCAGGAGTATGTGGAAAAAGGCCGGATCTCGAACCTTCCGGATGATCTGGCCGAGTATTTCGAGCAGATGGATTATATCCGAAGCCTGTATAACAAATGGAACTCAAGAAGCCATATTATCAAAATGGTGTGCCTCAAATGGAAAAATGTCAGCCCGGCCAAAGCTGAACACCTCTATGCCGATACACTGAATTTTTTCTACCTGGATAACCAGGTGAAAGTTGAAGCCTGGGCCAACATTTATGCTGACAAACTTGACGAACTGGCAGCAATTGCCAGGGCTATGAATGATTCGAAAACAGCCGGTCAACTGAATATGGATGCCGCAAAGCTTCGCGGTGTTGGAAAAGAGAAACCACCGGAGCTTCCGAAAGAGTTTTTTGAGCGCAAACCTACTATCTATTTCCTGGATCCTAAGATGTTCGGCATCGAGAAAGTTGATCGCAGGGAGCTGGCCGAGTTCCTGGATACCCTCGATATCACTGTTTTGCAGAAACAACGGCTATTGAAAGATGCCGGGACAGAAGAAGTCTTTTTTGAAATCCTAGAACCGCAAGAGGATGCCGAGGATCAAGATAACACCTGACGAAGCCGAGATCCGGTATTCCAACTGGATCTCCATGCTGATCGACCTGATCAAGCCCAAGAACCTCTATCTCTTTGGTGGCCGTGGAGTGGCCAAGAGTAGCGACATAATGGCGAAGCGTACTATCGATGTCATTTACGACATGCCCCGTGGATCCTTTGCATTTGTGGCCGATACCTATGTGAACCTGCTGACTAACATAGTGCCGGCCATTATGTCCGGATGGGATAACCGGTTGGATTTTTATGAGGATCTTCATTACGTGGTTGACAAGGAACCACCCAAAGAATGGCCGAAGCCTTATATCAAGACCTTTGAGTACAAGCATACCATCACCACGTTCAACGGTTGTAAATTCTTTATGACCTCCCTGGACCGGCCGAGCTCCAATGCCGGGATCTCGGTGGTCCATATCTTCGGGGATGAAGCCAAGTACCTCAAACATGAAAAGCTGGCCAAGCTATTCCCGGCTCTTCGGGGCGATTACCGGCTATTTGGCCATTCCCATTACTTTATGGGCCAGACCTTCTGCAGCGATATGGCCGATCCGAACAACCTGGAGTATGACTGGATGCTGCAGATGGAAAAGAGCATGGATAATCAGCAAATCCTGCGGATCCTGCAGACGGCTCTTGTGCTAAATGAGATCGCATATGAGTTGTTCCTGGCTGAACGGTCCGGAGCAAGCGAGCAGAAGATCCAAAACATCCAACGCAATCAGGAGCGGTGGATAGAGCGTATCCGGAAGATCCGGCACAGCTCCACGTTCTTTCACGTGGTAAGTACCCTGGCCAACATCGATATCCTCACTTTCGATTACCTGGTCAATAATCTTCAGTCACTCGGTATTGAGAACTTCAAGACCGTAATCCTCTCCATCCGCAAGACCCTTGAATCCGGAGCCAGGTTCTATGGCGCCTTGAGTGATAAGCATTTCTATGAAGATGGATATAACTATGATTATTACAACCAGTTTGGATTAAAGAGCAACATACCTCAGTCGTCCATAGGCCTGAGGCACATACAGCATGACCGTTTGTTGGAAGCCGGCTTTGATGCAGGTAACATGATGAGCCTGGTGATCGGGCAGGAGCAGGGAGGCGTGTATCGGATCCTGAAGGACATGTATGTGATCACCCCCGACTGGATCCGGGAGCTGGCCGATCAGTTCCTGCAGTTCTTCGCCCAGCATCGGCGCAAGATCCTGCATCTCTACTATGACCGTGCTGCCAACCAGTATCGCAGAAGTAAGCGAGACTTCGCAACCCAGATCAAACACGATATCGAGTATGACCGACAGGGACGCAGGACCGGTTGGATTGTTCAACTGATGTCGATCGGACAGGGTAACATTACCCATGCTGAAGAGTTCAACCTGATGAATGTGCTGATGGGAGAAAAAGACCGGCGATTGCCAAAACTACTGATCGATAAGTTTGAATGCAAACACCTCAAGAGTCAGATGGAGTGCACACCGGTGGAAAAGGGTGGAAAAGGTGAGATCAAGAAGGTCAAAAAGGGAGACAAGCTTCCGCCATCTCGCCTGCCTATGGAATCTACCAACCTGACCGATGCATTCAAGTATCTGCTCTGCAGGCAGAAATTTCTCGCTATCGCAAAACAGAAGATTCCATTGATGCTCGCCTCTAAAGAGTAAAAACTCGGGTTTATTTTCCCTTTTCGCATCCCACCACCGGTGGGATTTTTCGTTGGCAGCATTCCCGCACCCGGAGCGGGTTTGCTCATATATCCGGCTGCAAAATCAAAATGCACGTGCATCCAAACGGCAGGGCGGGTCGGTCAGCTGGGACATGTTCTCACAGCGGAAAAGCTGTGAGAAAGGGTCAATTATTTGATTTAGTGAATTTTAACATTTTTCAGAGTAGGGAAAAAGAGTAAAAGACGGGTTTTTAGAAGTCAAACTCGGGTTTTTAGGAGCGCTTCTTCTTTCTTTGGAATCACGGCAAAGTAAGAAGAAGCAAGAAAGAATACCGGTGGCCGGCACACATTTTACTGACTCAAAATTCCTTCGAAGTTAAGCTCGCCAAAATATCATGCTGACAAGTGCTGCCGGTAACATATGGAGACCGGTCTGCATATGTTTCACTACGCCCTCTAGGTTCATTCATTTTTCCCTTAGGGAAATCCTGACCTGAACACTTGCATCAGAATTTTGCGCTCCGCTTGGGTGGCATAGCAAAAATTTTGTTTCACCTAAAAATTTTACAGCTATGAAAACTGCAAACTTGTTCAACTCCACCGTTGCTGAAATCGAGATCACCTATCGCAACCGCATTCAGCCAAGTCAAATGAGGCATGTCTCACGCTCGGGAGATGCCAACGATATCTTCCGGGATATCTGGTCCGACCGCATGGATTACATTGAAGAGTTCTATATCCTGCTCGTCAACAGGGCCAATAAGGTTCTGGGTTACACCAGGATATCACAGGGCGGACTCTCCGGTACCGTTGTGGATCCCAAGCCCATTTTCCAGGCAGCTTTGAAAGGAAATGCCTGCTCTATAATCCTGGCTCATAATCATCCTTCCGGGAACACTAAACCCAGTGAGGCCGATATCCGGATCACAGGAAAGATCGTTGAAGTTGGCAAAGCTCTGGAACTTCCGGTTCTGGATCATTTGATCCTGGCAGGAGATGAGTTTTTCTCCTTTGCCGATAATGGGATGATTTAATGAATGAGCCCCGGGGGATCCCCGGGGACTCTTTTAATACTTGCAAAAATTCCACTGGTTTTCAATTACAAAAGCATGAGTAGAATTAGATATTTTAGTTTATCAATTGAGTTAATTTTTTCTCATTATTAAGTTATCCAATTTGGATAGAATATCGT
>QYQJ01000166.1 GCA_007280875.1 Bacteroidota bacterium | reverse complement strand
CTCATCGACGCCCTGTTCGGCAGCGGCCTGACCAGGCCGGTTTCAGGATTCCACGCAGATCTTATCGGGGATATCAACGAAGCCAATGCCCTGGTGGTAGCGATCGATGTACCTTCCGGACTCTTCATCGATAAAACGATAAAAGGCGAAAAAGAGCCGGTTGTCATCAGAGCCGATTATACACTCACCTTTGCCCCGCCGAAACTGGCTTTCTTTTTCCCTGAAAATGACCCCTACATCGGGGAGTGGGTAATGCTGGACATAGGTTTGTCGGAAACCTACATCAAACAAGCCGATGTAAAGAATTTCATGATGACCCCCGCCAGCATCAAACCGCTGTTGCAGAAACGGAATACATACGCGCACAAAGGAAACTTTGGGCATGCCCTGCTGATATGCGGCGGAAGAGGGAAGATGGGGGCCGCGGTCCTGGCTGCAAAGGCCTGCCTCCGTGCAGGCCCGGGACTGGTAACGGTACGGGTTCCGCAATCCGGAGTGGAGATTCTGCAGACCGCTGTCCCTGAAGCCATGCTGACGATCGACCCCGATGAGCAATCCTACACTGTACTTCCTCGCCTCGACGGATATACGGCCGTGGGAATCGGCCCCGGCATCGGGTTGGAAACAGTTACTGCCAATGCATTCAAACACCTGATCCAGGAAGGAATGCCGATGGTGATCGATGCCGATGCCATTACGCTTCTCGGAGAAAACAAAACCTGGCTCGGTTTCCTTCCGCCCGGCACTATCCTTACCCCGCACCCGAAAGAGTTTGAACGGATCGCGGGAAAGACGGCAAACGATTTTGAACGGAATCAGCGGCAACGGGAACTCTCATTTAAATACTCCTGTTACATCATACTGAAAGGGGCCCACACCGCCATTACAACACCCGACGGTCGGTGCTATTTTAATGCTACAGGTAATCCCGGAATGGCTACCGGTGGTAGCGGTGATGTGCTGACCGGGATCCTGACCGGACTGCTTGCTCAGCGGTACCGTCCGCTGGAGGCCTGTTTGCTGGCAGTATACCTGCATGGGCTGGCCGGTGATCTGGCTGCAGGGTCCCTGGGCCAGGAAGCTCTGATCGCCGGCGATATAATTAACCAGATAGGAAAAGCATTTTTATCACTCTATGGAGAACTTTGAAGAAAAAGCGCTGGAACAACTGGTTCTGGCACCCTATGTGCAGAAAAGCACCGCCCTTCGCGGTAAATTCAGGTACGTGGGCGGAAATCAGTTCCGGCATGCCTTCAGTACTTTCGCCATCCTGCTGGATTACCACTACATCGATCCGGTATTATTGAAGGCGTCCATGATTCACGATGTGTTCGAGGATGTGGAATGCGTATCCAGAGAGGAAATCGTAAGCCTCGATGCCGACGGCGAGCGTGTCTACGACCTGGTTATGGAGGTTACCCGCCAGCCCGGAGAATCCAAGGACGAATACCTGGAGCGCATCCTGAATGAAGGATCGCAAAATGCAAAAATTCTCAAATGCGCCGACCGGATCAGCAACCTCACCGACCTGCATTCGGATACCTTTGATAAGGAGTTTATTAAAAAATATATCGATGAAACCCGAAGCTATGTAATCCCGATGGCGGAAGAGGTCAACACGAACATGCTGTTCGAATTGAAAGATCTGATTAAAAAACGGGAATCAGGCCTGCGCTTCACAACGCATATCTGGCCGTTGCAAAGAAAAAAGGATTAATTCAGTTGAGGATTGAGTAAAATGTCAGCCTCCACCCGAAGGTTATCGATGATGAAACCCTGCCTTTCAGGTGTGTTTTTTCCCATATAAAAGGTCAATACTTCCTGGATCGAAGAGTCCCTGGAGAGAAGAACCGGATCAAGCCGGATGTTGGTACCGATGAAATGACTGAATTCGTCAGGGGAGATCTCCCCCAACCCTTTAAACCGGGTGATTTCGGGATTCCCACCGAGTGATTCTATGGCTTTCTGCTTCTCCTCTTCGGAATAACAATAGTAGGTCTTCTGCTTGTTCCGGACCCGAAACAGCGGCGTCTGCAGGATGTACAGATGGCCGTTCCGCACCAGATCCGGATAAAACTGCAGGAAAAAGGTCAGCAACAGTAACCTGATGTGCATGCCGTCAACGTCGGCATCGGTGGCAATCACCACGTGGTTGTACCGCAGGTTCTCGAGTCCCTCTTCGATATTCAGGGCAGCCTGAAGCAGGTTGAACTCATCGTTTTCGTAAACGACCCGTTTGCTCAAACCGAATACATTGAGCGGTTTCCCTTTCAGCGAAAAAACTGCCTGGGTATTGACATCCCTGGCTTTGGTGATTGAACCACTTGCCGAATCCCCCTCAGTGATGAAGATGGTGGTCTCGAACTTCCGGTCGTCATGGTTGTTGTAATGAATGCGGCAATCGCGGAGCTTCTTGTTGTGCAGGCTCACCTTCTTCACGCTCTCCTTGGCGATCTTCTTGATGTTGGCCAGCTCCTTGCGTTCTTTCTCGCTTTGCAGGATTCTCCTCAGCAACGATTCAGCTGTTTCTGTGTTGATATGCAGGTAATTATCCAGATGCCGCTTGACGATATCCGTGATGTAATTCCGGATGGACTGACCATCGGGTTCAATTAACTGCGAGCCCAGCTTGGTCTTGGTTTGTGATTCAAATACCGGATCCTGCACTTTGATACTGAGGGCAGCTACCAGGGAGGCTTTGATGTCGTTGGTGTCAAAATCCTTTTTATAGAACTCCCGGATTGTTCGTACCAGGGCCTCGCGGAAGGCTGCCTGGTGGGTTCCGCCCTGTGTGGTATGCTGGCCGTTCACGAACGAGTAATACTCCTCGCCGTACATCTCGCAATGGGTGAAGGCGAACTCAAAATCCCCCTCTTTGACATGTACGATGGGATAGATCACGGGAGAGTCGATGTTGCTTTTCAGAAGATCGAGCAACCCGTTGGAAGAATAGAACTTCTCCCCGTTGAAGATGATCGTTAACCCGTTATTGAGGTAGGCATAGTTCCAGAGCATCTTGGTGATGTACTCGGGGATGAAGTGAAAATTCCCGAAAAGTTCTTCATCGGGGATTAAGGTGACGATGGTCCCGTTCCGTAATTCGCAGTCCTTCTCCTTCTCTTCCTGCAGCAACTCTCCCCGCTGGAACTCCACAATCTTTGAACGGTTGTCCCGCACGGATTGTACTTTAAAATACCCCGAAAGCGCATTGACCGCTTTGGCTCCCACCCCATTGAGTCCGACAGCTTTTTTGAAAACTTTGGAATCGTATTTGGCTCCGGTGTTGATCTTCGACACACACTCCACCACCTTCCCCAGCGGCATGCCACGGCCGTAATCACGTACACAGACCTGCTGGTCGTGAATGGTCACCTCGATCGTCTTCCCGAATCCCATTATATACTCATCAACGGAATTGTCCAGGACCTCCTTGATCAACACATAGATCCCATCATCGGGAGAAGCTCCATCTCCAAGCTTCCCGATGTACATCCCAGGCCGCATGCGGATGTGCTGCTTCCAGTCAAGCGACCGGATGGTATCTTCTGTATAATTATCGGGTTGAAACATCTGCTATCTCTTACCGCGGTGCAAATATAACGGAAAGGATGAGCCGGGAAGTATCGATCCGGATAGAGTTTTCAAAAAGAAATGAACAGACATGATCTTATCTCCCCACTGACCTCCTGACCTCCTGCACCAGTATCCTGATCTCCTCTCTCCGTATCAGAAAATCCCTGGTTTTGACCTTCGACAGGACCACAAAAGCGATCAACTGGTACAAGGTAGCGGAGGTGTAAGAACAGGAAGCCGCAATTCCGGCTCCCACAATGCCGTAAATGGGGATTAGCCAGAGGCTGAGCGCAATGGTGAAGATCAGACCGATTCCGGAGGCGATGGTGCTGTGCATCGGTTTTCCCATGCCGGAAAAGAACGCGCTGAGCAGAATGGAAAAGGAGAGGGTGATGATCCCAACGGCCAGACTGATAATCACGGGCTTGACACCACTGAATTCAGGTCCGAATATCAAGACAAAAAAACCGGTGGGCAGCAGGAGGATCAATCCCACTATGAACGTAGATACCAGGACTCCTGCCTTGCTGAAGATCAGCGTTACCTTTACGGCATAATCCCATCGCTTCTCATTGCTGATCCTGGCAATCTGTACCATTGAAATGCTGCGCGGGATGACCCAGACTCCTTCCGATAACTGGACACCGGTGGAATAGACCCCCAGAGCTGCTTTGTTGATCATGTGTTCGATGAAGTAATAACTCAACCGGTAATTGAAGAGCTGAAAGATATTGGCTGTTTGCGCCCAGGACCCAAAGGCGAGAATCTCCCGTATCACCTGCTTCATACCGGTTAGATCGCCCCGTTTCAGGCGGGTGGTGAGCAGGGCAAAACTGCCGAGAAACATGATGACATAGGAGGCATACATGGCGATAATATAGACCATTATCTCTCTGTTGGAAGTGAACAGGTAAAACACCAGGAGGGTGGCAATCAGGGAGGTGATCTGGATCACAGTAAGCACATTGATGGCCCTGATACGTTCCTGACCCAGCAGGATCATGGTATTCACAGTAATAAGAGAATGCAGGGTGGCCAGGATCGTAACATGGATAAAAAAACCGGCCGGAATGGAATCTGTGAGTTGGAGCACACCGGAACAGGCAATGGAAGCGACTACCCCCCAGATGTAAGAGGGGACAAACAGTTTGAGAAGCGGGGTCCGGGGGATAAGGTAAATCAGTGCAGAGCCGCCAATGAAGTTGTTTACCAGCTGGACGATGGTAACCGCCAGGATGATCAGGCTGATTACGCCAACCTTTTCGGCTCCGAGAAACCGGGCATTCATCACAATAATAATCAGCGTGAGAATAGCCGCTAAAAATCGCGTGAAAATCGTGCCCATGATCTTTTTAAACATCACCCCTGATTTGTGAATACACGGATGAGAGCTGGTTGGCTACAGACTCACAAGTAAACCGCTGTGGAACAGAAGCCCTGACAAGCTTTCGTTCATATGAATCACAGCGATCAAGCATCCGGTCCAATCCTTCCGTTAACGCCTGCCTGTCATTGACCGGGATCAGGATTCCGTTTTCTGCGGTAATGACCTCCGGTGCAATGCCAACCGCAGTAGAAAGAACCGGTGTGCCACACGCCAGACTTTCGATCACTACGGTCCCGAAGGTCTCATACCTGCTGGAAAGTACCGTAAAATCTGATTGTTCATAAAGGATCGCCAGTTCATGCTGATCCTTCAAACCAGGAAAAAAAACAGTGGTTCCCAGTAGTCCAAGCTCCGTTGCCCGGTGTTGCATCTCCTTCAGGTCCGGTCCCGTACCCACCAGGAGGCACTGAAAATCTGACCTCTTTTTACTGAGTTCCAGAAGTGAATCAAGCAATCCGGAAATATTTTTTGCCCGGTCGTCAAAACAGGATACATGCAGGATTTGTCTCCGGGCAGCAGGCCTCTCCCGGTGATCCTCTCTCTTCTCGGGATAATCAGGTATGGAAATGGGATCCACAATATTCGGGATCACCACATAGCGATCGTTAACCAAACGCCAGGAGACCATCGCCCGGTGAAGCACCTCCGAAACAGGGATTATGGTGTCGGCTTTCCTGACAAGATATTTTGTAAACCACTTACGCAACCATCCCCTGTAAGACAGGTTCCCGGCAAAGTACCTCGACCAGTGCTCCGAGATCACATGGGGTACGCGGTAGCGGCGACTCAGGTAATGGCCTATC
Organism: Bacteroidota bacterium; assembly: GCA_007280875.1. Taxonomy (GTDB): domain Bacteria; phylum Bacteroidota; class Bacteroidia; order Bacteroidales; family FEN-979; genus QYOJ01. Next base: position 21,724 of record QYQJ01000166.1, on the reverse strand, counting down.
ATGGCCGTGCGTGTGAGAACATGCGAATGGATGACATCAGGAATAAAATCCCCAACCACCTCCAATCCTCTCTGATGGGCCCGGTAGAAGCTGGCAATGGTCAACGCCTGGTAGATACCTGGAAGGACGATCTCCGGAATTTTGTAATAAACCCGGACCACTGTCACACCGTTTTCTTCAGCAAAATCGATCTCAAATTCACTCGGGCAACCGGGATCCGGATGTACATAAAGAACCACCACATGATGCCTGGTTGCAAGCGCTTCAGCCTGCCGCTGAATAAACAACCCCGGCATCGGATCATACCGGTGCGGATACCAGCGGGGGAGAAACAGAATATTCAGGGGGTGGATCGGCATGGAGCGAAATTACAAATTAGAAATAAGGAATGAGGAATCATAAATCTCGTATCGCGGATCCCGGATCCGGCATCTGGTATCTGGTGTCTGTTACCCAGAGAAACAGGTATCGATGAATTTTATTGCATTTTGCAGACGTTCTTCCCCAAGTCCGGTAACTACACGAAAGTTCCAGCCTCGCTCCAGCATCTCGTCATAATAAAGGTTAAAAAGCTGTTCCCGCATGTGGGGATGCTCGCGTTGCGGATCCGCCTCCCAGGGCGTATCAATGTAGCAAAGGAGGTACAGATCATAAGAATGGAGATCGAGCTGTTGCAGGATCCAGGGATGGCAGCGACCGTATTTGACCTCGCTCCAGATTTTAGTGACAAGCAGTTCTGTATCACAGAAGAGATATTGATCCTGACCGGTTGCCTGAATTTCACCGCTCCGGATCCCCGCCGTTGCTTCCGCCCCACGCTTCACCTCTGCTTCAGCCTCCGCTTCCCGTTGCATCTGACCCTTTGCAATTACCAGAATATCGTTCTCCTCATAGGGCCGCTCCAGAAGATTAAGATACTCCCTGGCGAACTCTGCCACCCAGTGAGTATGATAGTGCCGGGCAAGTTGCTCGGCAAGCTGGGATTTGCCCGTTGACTCAGGCCCGGTGATTGCGATTTTTCTTATCATAAAGTTAATCGGTCATAAGGAAATTCGAAATTCGAAATTTAAAACCAAAACCTTCAACTATCATTTCATCTTTCGTCTTTCGTCTTTCGTCCTTCGTCCTTCGATCTTCCTTCTCCACTCCACGAATCCAAATATAGCAATTACGGTAAACACCAGGAACTGGAACGAGCTGAAATAGAGATTCAACCAGATGAACATTCCGATGGAGATGATATCGCCAATGATCCAGAGGATCCAGTGTTCGATCTTCTTCCGGGCCAGCAGCCACATGGCGATGACGTAGATGGCTGTAGTGAGGGCATCCCAGGTCGGGATCTCACTATCAGTGAAACGATCCAGCAGGAACCGCAGCAGGAAGAAAAAAACTGTGATACAACCAGCATAAAAGAGAAGTCCCCATCCCGGTAATCGCGTAATCCGGATCCGTTCATCTTTCTGGTTCTTCCGCAGCCAGTTGTACCAGCCATAGGCGCTTATCACCGCATAGTACACATTGATCCCGGCATAGGCGTACAACCTGGAAGTGAAGCAGATGTATACGTAGATCAACACATTGATAATGCCGAACGGGTAAACGAGGATGCGCTCTTGCTTCATGAACCAGACGCTGGCCAGTCCGCAGGCAACAGCGAAAAGTTCCAGGATGGTGGTCTGGGTTCCCAGGATGACAAATGGATCGGTCAGCACGTCGCGGAATTTATCAACATCACCTGGCAAAGATATTTTAAATTGATGGAGGAAGGAGGAAATGGACTAATTTTACATGGTTCTCCCTATCATTCCTTCTATGCCACCTGTGGCTCACCTCCAGTTGCCTTTAATTGTAACATTGTTATTGCTTTTGCTTTCAGCGAGGGTGCTGGGGGAACTGTTCGAACGGTTCGGCGCTCCCTCTATGGTCGGAGAGGTGCTGGCCGGAGTGATTCTTGGCCCTTCTGTCATCAACCTGGTTTCTCCCTCCCCTGAACTCAATGTACTCTCCGAACTGGCCGTCTTCCTGCTGGTCATCATGGCCGCCCTGGAGATATCTCCCGAAGAGGTCAGGAAAGCGCTGAAACCCGGAACCATCTGGATCGCCTTGTTCGGGTTCTCTTTCCCGTTCTTCAGTGGTATTACGGCAGGGTTGATCCTTGGTTATAATCCACTCTTTTCCTTATTCCTGGGGCTCTGCATTGCCATTACGGCCCTGCCGGTCATCGTCCGAATCCTGATGGATCTGGGAAAGCTTCAGACTGATACCGGGCAAAAGATCATCACGGTAGCGATCTTCAACGACATTTCAGCTCTGTTGCTTGTTGGAATCTTCCTGGATTTTCCGGGGGAGACCGGTTCCCTCCGGCTATTCATCGTCTCCGTCGGTATCACGTTACTGAAATTGCTTCTGTTTGTCATCCTGCTTTACATAGTCTACCGACTGATCCGGTATGCCTCTTCGAAACTTGATTTTGTCACCCAGCAACTGGATCGGTTGCTCGGTTTCCTGAAAGGGAAAGAATCGCTGTTCGCTATCGTGATGTTATTCATCCTGGTTTTTGCCAGCATCTCTGAACTGCTGGGCATCTACTTCATTATCGGAGCTTTTTTCGGGACCATCCTGATCCCCCGGGTCATTGTTTCCAGGGATGATTTCCGTCGTGTCAAAGAGGCGGCATCCGGGATCTCTTCCGGTTTTCTGGTGCCGATATTTTTTGCAGCAATGGGAGCCTCATTCAACCTGTCTGCCCTGCAGGACTATTCACTGCTGCTGATCCTTACCGGAACCGCGTTCGCCAGCAAGATCCTGGGCGGATATCTGGGAGGACGGCTCTCGGGTATGAACACAAGGGATGCCCTCACCCTAGGAATCGGGATCAATGCCGGAGGTGTGATGGCCCTGGTGATTGCCAATATTGCGCTGAATAAGAACCTGATCGATCTGAATCTCTTTTCAATTCTGGTTATGTTGGCGCTGATCACCACCCTGGCAACCCCCCTGTTGCTCAAACTTTCTTTCGGCCGGTCGGTCTGACCGGACTTATCCAAATAGTTTTCCCGAATTGTTAACAAGGCTTTAAAAAACTTCAGGATTCATTTACATTCGGACTTTCAAATCTGAATACTATGTTTGGCCTCGATACCGGATTTACGATTCTGTTGCTGGTGTGCCTTCTGGCAGCCTGCGCCTTTGAGTTCATCAACGGATTTCACGACACAGCCAATGCGGTCGCCACCGTGATCTATACACACTCCCTAAAACCCTGGGCGGCAGTGGTATGGTCAGGCATCTGGAACTTTATCGGGGTAAATGTGGGTGGGATCGCTGTCGCGATCGGGATCATCAACCTGCTGCCCCTGGAAGCGTTGGTGGATCATAACCTCTGGCATAATCTGGCTATCATACTTGCCTTGATACTTACAGCCATTGTTTGGAATCTGGCCACCTGGTATATGGGAATTCCCTGTTCCAGCTCACATACCCTGATCGGATCGATCTTTGGGGTCGGGTTAGCGTATATCCTCCTGCCGGGAAATGCGGCGGTTTCCCTGAACTGGAACAAGATCATCGATGTGGGACTGGCCTTGCTGATCTCACCCCTCATCGGATTCTACCTGGCTTTCCTCCTTATGCTGCTGCTAAAGGCCATCGTGAAGAAGAAGAAAGAGATCTTTAAAGAGCCCAAAAAAAAGAAGCCACCTCCTTTATGGATCCGCTCCATCCTCATCCTGACCTGCACGAGTGTAAGTTATGCCCATGGTTCCAACGACGGGCAAAAAGGGGTTGGGCTCATCATGCTGATCCTGATTGGATTTGCTCCAACTTTTTTCACCTTGAACCAGAAAGAAAAACCCGGTGACCTTCTACAGGATGCGAAAGCGGTTCAATGGACAATGAAGAAAATTGATAAGGCAACCCTTTCACTTGAAAATCAAATTAACTATACGATCACCTGTGCCTACCTGGACACCCTGATAACAACTGTAAAACCGGTTTCATCCTTTGACAAGCTCTCACAGGAATCACATTTGAAAGTCAGGAAGGAGATACTGTTCATCGCAAAAAAATCCTCTTCAGTAATCAAAGAAGTCGGAAACCTGAAAAAGCCACCCCTGAATCAAGTACAACTAACCGCATTGAACCACAATATCAAACGGATGAGGGGCACCACAGAATATGCTCCGCGCTGGGTGATCCTGATGGTTTCACTGGCCCTTGGATTAGGCACAATGGTAGGATGGAAACGGATTGTGGTCACAATCGGGGAGCGGATCGGAAAGACACATCTGACCTATGCACAGGGTGCCAGTGCAGAACTGGTTGCTGCCAGTACGATTGGATTGTCCTCCATGTTCGGACTGCCGGTCAGCACCACGCATGTGCTCTCCTCCGGTGTCGCCGGCGCCATGATTGTGGGGAAGGGAAAAAAGAACCTGCAGCGCCGGACCATCCGCAGCTTACTGATCGCATGGATTATCACGGTCCCCGTCACAATTATGATTGCCGGTTCGCTTTATATGCTTTTCCGCCTTTTCTGGGTGTAAAAAAGTTTATCTTTGCGGCCGAACTGACCTGACTATCCATGCTGGATCTTTTAAAATTCCTGGTCGATTTTATTTTACACATCGACAAGCACCTGTTGCAGATCGTTTCCGATTACCAGACCTGGACTTACCTGATCCTCTTTGCCATCATCTTCATGGAAACCGGATTCGTCGTCACCCCCTTTCTTCCCGGAGACTCTTTGTTATTTGCTGCCGGGACCATCGCAGCCATGACGGGAAATCCGCTGAACATCGGGGTCATCGTTCCGCTGCTGATCGCCGCTGCCTTCCTGGGCGACAACACCAATTACTTCATCGGGAAGTTTCTGGGGCATCAGGTTTATGAGAAAAATTACAGGCTCATCAAACGGAAATACCTGGACCAGACCCACCAGTTTTACGAGAAACACGGCAGGATCACCATCATCATCGCCCGATTCATTCCGATCATACGAACATTTGCTCCCTTTGTGGCAGGAGTGGGTACTATGCAATACATCCGCTTTGTCTCGTTCAGTATTCTGGGAAATATCCTTTGGGTCACCCTCTTTTCACTGGCCGGATATTTTTTTGGGAATATCCCTTTTATTAAAAATAATTTTACCCTCGCCATATTAGCGATTATATTTGTATCCATTCTGCCTATGATCGTTGCAGGAGTCCGAAAATATCTTGAAAACAGGAAACTGAAGAGTACTAAATGAGCCGTCCGGGTCATAAAAGTCAGATTTCCGGTGCCTCCGCCGCCGGTGTGCTGGTCACCCTCGGGATCATCTTCGGCGACATCGGGACCTCCCCCCTCTATGTGATGCGAGCCATCATTCACGGCGCCGATACCATCTCGGCACTATTTATCCTGGGAGGACTCTCCCTGGTCTTCTGGACCCTGACCCTGCAAACCACCATCAAGTACATCACCATTACCCTGCGGGCCGACAACAAAGGGGAAGGGGGGATATTCGCCCTCTTTGCCCTGATCCGGAAACGGGCTAAATGGGCTTACCTCTTCGCTATGATCGGCGGATGCACCCTGCTGTCGGACGGCGTAATCACACCCGCCATCACGATTGTTTCGGCTGTGGAGGGGCTCATCATTGTCAATCCGCGTGTTCCTGTTGTCCCCATCGCCCTGATCATCATTACGGTTCTCTTCTTCATCCAGAAATACGGGACCAAGGTCGTCGGTCGCTCGTTCGGCCCCATCATGCTGATCTGGTTCACCATGCTGGGGACACTGGGATTACTGCAAATTATCAAGTATCCCATCATCCTTAAAGCACTCAATCCCTATTACGGATATTATTTCCTGACCCATTTCCCACAGGGATTCCTGCTGCTGGGAGCCGTGTTTCTCTGTACCACCGGAGCCGACGCCCTCTACTCTGATCTGGGGCACTGTGGACTGAAGAATATCAGGATCTCCTGGAGTTATGTAAAAACCACGCTGTTGTTGAACTATTTCGGGCAGGGAGCCTGGATCCTGATTAACGCTGATTACGTGAACGAATGGACCAATCCGTTCTTTGCCATCATGCCCCCCTGGTTCCTCATGTTCGGGATTATCATCGCCACGGTAGCGGCCATCATTGCCAGTCAGGCCATGATCACCGGATCCTATACCCTGATCAGTGAAGCGATATCCCTGAACTTCTGGCCAAAAATAAAGATCAACTACCCGACCAACATCAAGGGGCAGATGTACATTTCCAGCATCAACTGGATCCTCTATTTCTGTTGTGTATTTGTGGTATTCTTCTTTCAAAAGTCGGCCAACATGGAGGCTGCCTACGGGCTTACGATCAACATCACCATGCTGATGACAACCATCCTGCTGAGCTTCTACATGTACCAGAAAAAAGTGCCGGTCTTCCTGATAGGACTATTCCTTGCCATATACCTCTCCATCGAAGGATCGTTTCTGGTGGCAAACCTCAACAAATTTATCTATGGCGGGTGGTTCACCTTCATGCTGGGCAGCCTGCTCTTCGTGGTGATGTATGTCTGGTTCAACGGCCGGAAGATCAAGAATTCCTTCATCGAATTTGCTAAAATCGAGAACTACTTTGATATCATCAAAGAGCTTCACAACGACGAATCGATTCCCAAATGTGCTACCCACCTGGTCTTTCTTACTAAAGCCAACAAGACTACCGATGTGGAAACCAAGATCATCTACTCCATGCTGAACAAGCAGCCCAAGCGGGCAGAGGTCTACTGGCTGCTCCATGTCGACATCCTCGATGAACCCCATGTGCTGGAATACAAGGTCACACAACTGATCCCGGATATCCTGATCAAAGTGGATTTCAAGATCGGATTCAAAGTGCAACCCCGGGTCAACCTCTTCTTCCGCCAGGTGATTGAAGAGATGAGCAGGAATAATGAAATCGATCTGGTTAGTAAGTACGACTCCCTGAGGAAATTCCACGTCATGAGTGATTTCCGGTTTATCGTCATCGACCGGATCCAGAACTACGACTTCGACTTCCCCCCCAAAGAGCAGTTCATCATGGATATGTATGCCATTTTCAAGAAATTCGGCATCAGTGAAGTGCGGGCGCTGGGACTGGATACCAGTAACGTCACCATCGAAACCGTCCCGCTTTATATCGACAAGGATATCCCCGTGTTACTCACTCCGCAGGATCCCAAGAAGAAATTCTGACCTATTTCCGACTGATCGCCATCCGGACTGCATGTACCACATCAGGAGTATCGAGTCCGTATTTTGCCAGCAACTCCTCCGGTTTTCCGCTCTCCCCGAAGGTATCATCCACCGCCACCATCTCCATCGGTACCGGATGGTGTCGTACCAGCAATTGAGCAATACTCTCACCGAGCCCGCCGTTTCGCATGTGCTCTTCAGCTGAAACCACACAACCTGTTTTTTGTACAGATGCCAGGATGGCTTGGTCATCCAGCGGTTTAATGGTATGGATATTCATCACCTCGGCCCGGATCGCCTGTTCGCTCAGGAGCCTGGCTGCTTCCAGAGCCTTCCATACCAAATGGCCGGTAGCAATAATCGTGACATCGTTCCCCTCCAGTAAGAGTTGGGCCTTCCCGATCACAAATTCCTGGTCGGGGTCTGTAAAATTAGGGACCTTCGGCCGGCCGAAACGGAGGTAGACAGGCCCTATATGTTTTGCCACCGCAAAGGTGGCAGCCCGGGTCTGATTGAAATCACAGGGCGAAACCACGGTCATGTGTGGAAGCATCTTCATCATCCCAATGTCTTCCAGGCTCTGATGGGAAGCTCCGTCTTCCCCCAGAGTTATGCCGGCATGCGAGGCACAAATCTTCACGTTCTTGTTCGAATAGGCTACCGATTGCCTGATCTGGTCATACACCCTGCCCGTGGAAAAATTGGCGAACGTTCCCGTAAAGGGAATCTTTCCACCGATCGTTAGACCGGCTGCCACCCCAATCATATTGGCTTCGGCAATGCCTGCTTCGAAAAAACGGTCTGGAAATTCCTTTTTAAAGGCATCCATCTTCAGGGATCCTGTAAGGTCGGCACAGAGGGCTACGATGTTCTCATCCGCTTTGCCAAGTGCGAGAAGCGCTTCACCAAACCCGGAACGGGTGTCTTTGGAGCCAAGATTATTATAGGTGTTCATATGTTTCGGGTTTCGGGTTGAGTTATAACGGGATCTCGATCTCTTGCCCTGGTTCCATACGGAACTCTTTCTGCTTTGTATCAGCCTGCCGTTTAGAGGATTGCTCCCGGTAGATGATCCAATAGGTCCCCGGCTGGAGCTGCAGCTCCTCCTGCGGCTGATCGGAACGAAGATGACCGACCCACAGCAGATCCCCTGCCTGCATGAAATAAAGGGATCCTGCTACCGGGACACTGTATTTCAGGGTGGCGGTCCCGCAGGCTGGTATTCGAAGTCGTGTTCCCTGATCGGCTTTAATTTCCACGGTATTGAAATTCATCCTGGGAATTGCCAGCACAGTGATATCATAGTTTCCGGCCAGGTATTTTTCGACCCGGTCGCTGGGCTGGACATGGATAGCCTCACCGGAACCGGTCCTTCTGATGATGCAGGGAACCACCCTTCCATCCTCGCTCAGGAATGAGAGATACCCCTGCGGAGCATTGAGCGTGATAGTTGTATGCTGTCCCGGTTCAATCCAGACCTCTTCCTTGTTCAGGGGAGGGATGGTTTGAACCACCACATCGTAGGTGACCAGGGGATCCGGTTTCAGCGTATCAGGCAATCCGCTTTCATTCAGTGTATGGATAAAACTGTATTTGGCTCGTCCGGTAGCATGGTCATAAAGGGTCACCTGTACATTGGTCTGGGTGGGATTCCCGTGCTGGTCAAGCAAACTGACCTGGGCAGTGGCCCCCTTGAGGGTGGTGGCTACAATGGTTTGCAACGCCCGGCGGTAATCCCTTTCGCTGGCTGCGTCGAAATAATTCCCCATGCAGCGGAAATGGGTCCCCAGTTCTTTGCCGATTCCCACAATAAAGGGGCGTAAAAAAATGCCCTGTCGCTGCAAGCTACGGGAAACCTCACAAGGATCACCCCCGCAAGCCTCCAGCCCGTCGGTGATCAGGATTACCACATTCCTGCAGTGATCACAGGGGGTGAAATCAGACACCGTCCGCTCCAGGGAATAGGCAATCGGCGTGGTTCCCCCGGGATTTAAGTCGTTCAGTACCCGGCTGATATCGGAAAAGTTATTCTGTCCAAACGGAACCATGATATAGGAATCCTGGCAATCCGGCCCCGGTGCCCGCTTCGGACCATAGACCCGTAACCCTACTTCAAGGTTCTGCTGTCCACGCAAACTGTCCAGGATTCCCGTCAGCACCTTCACGGCCGCGCGGTACTTGGTATCGCTCTGCCAGGGATCGGCCATACTCCCGGATGCATCAAATACGAAAAGGATCCGGGTCATCGTTTTCGGAACCACCTCCCCGCTCCCACCCTGTGGAAATCCAATGACGGGAAAGACAAACAGGGCTAACAGAACCGTGCCTGACCTCAGCCGGTTCATGATTCTTTTTCTAAAACACCCTCTAATCCCTTCACGCATCATCCTTAATTCGTCATTCGTCATTCATAATTCGAAATTCTAATAGTCTCCCATCGTCTCCTCCAGCTGGAGCAGCGCCCGATCCGCTTCCTCACTATTCGGGGGAACGCCGTGCCATTCATGGCTGTCGAGCATGAAATCGACCCCGCATCCCATATGGGTATGCATGATCATGATAACGGGTTTTCCTTTTTTCAATTGCTGTTTTGCCACACTCATCTGATCCAGGATATCCGTTATATCGTTCCCGTCCATTTCCTGGACGATCCATCCGAACGACTCCAGTTTCGCACGAAGATCTCCGAGGGAGAGGACCTCATCCAGCGGGCCGTCTATCTGCTTCCGGTTGTAGTCAACCACAGCAATGATGTTATCAATACCCCTTGCAGCTCCGAATAATAAGGCTTCCCAGTTCTGCCCCTCCTGCAGCTCTCCATCTCCAACCAGGCAGTAGACAGTACGAGGATCGCCGTTGAGTTTCTTACTGAGAGCAGCCCCCAGGGCTACAGAGAGACCCTGCCCCAGAGATCCGGAAGCCATTCTGATGCCGGGGACCCCGTCCATGGGAGAGGGATGACCTTGCAAACGCGAATTCAGTTTCCGGAATGTTTCCAGTTCAGCGGTCTTAATGTACCCGTACCGTGCCAAAACGCTGTACCAGGCCGGAGAGATATGCCCGTTCGAAAGGAAAAAGATATCCTCATCATTCCCGTCCATGCTAAATTTATTTGGATCGGGCTTCATGATGGCAAAATAAAGGGCAACCAGAAAATCGGTCGCCCCCAGTGATCCACCCGGATGCCCCGAAGCAGCTCCGTGTACCATACGGATGATATCCCGTCGGACCTGGGATGCAATTGTGGAGAGATCTGTTGCTGATAACATTGATAATGACATATTTAAATAGCATTCACCTGTGGAACCAAAGATAGCCATTTTAAATTTTTCGGTTGGCCAGGTGTTAATAAAAATGGATAAGATTTAAACGCTATTTTTGCAGACTGCTCCTCAACTTCTGCCGCTTATGAAATCTTCCGGCCTCGTTGTTGCCATCCTGCTGGTATTTCATCAAAACATCAGCTCCTCCCTGGCAGAACAATATTTTGATCCGTTTGAAATCAGAAAGGAACAGTGGGTCGACTCTGTATTCCATTCCCTGAACCTCAACGAACAGATTGCACAGTTGCTGGTAATCCGGGCCTATTCCAACAGGGATCAGCAGTACAACGACGAGATGACGGAACTGATCCGTCAGTACAACATCGGGGGCGTCTGTTTCTTTCAGGGAAGTCCGGTCGCCCAGGCAACCCTGACAAACCGGTGGCAGCATGCAGCAAAAACACCGTTGCTGGTGGCCATTGATGCAGAATGGGGGCTGGGAATGCGCCTGGATAGCGTGCCCGATTTTCCGTTCCAGTTGACCCTGGGAGCTTCCGCGGATGACTCCCTGCTTTATGAGATGGCTTCTGCAATAGCCCGTGACTGCAAGCGTATAGGGGTCCACCTGAATCTGGCTCCCGTGGTTGATGTGAACAACAATCCGCAGAATCCGGTGATCAACTTCAGGTCGTTCGGCGAAAATCCCACAAACGTGGCACACAAAGGGACTGTCTATATGAAAGGATTGCAGGATCATGGAATTCTGGCTACCGCCAAACATTTTCCGGGACACGGCGATACCGATGCCGATTCCCACAGGGAACTTCCGGTGATCAGCCATCCGAAAGAACACCTGGAAGCGGTGGAGCTCCTCCCATTCAGGGAGTTGATAAAAAACCAAGTGAACGGGATTATGATTGCACATCTCTATATTCCTTCCCTTGATAGCACACGTGACCTGGCAGCAACCCTATCCCCTGCCGTTGTGACCGGCCTGCTGAAAGAGGAATTGGGCTTTCAGGGTTTTGTGATTACGGATGCCCTCGATATGCAGGGGGTAACCAACTATTTCTCCCCTGGAGAGATCGAAGTGAAAGCGCTCCTGGCCGGGAATGACATCCTGCTCCTTCCGCAGGATATCCCTGCAGCAGTGGAGGCCATAAGCCAGGCGGTTGAGAATGGGGTCATCTCCCGGGAAGTGATAGCCACACGATGCCGGAAGATGCTGAAGCTCAAATCTGACCTGGGACTCGATAATTGGCGCCCGGTTGATCTGCAGAACCTGACCGCCGATCTGAATCCTGCTGCTTCCACAGCGATTACCGGCCGGATATTCAAATCGGCTGTCACCGTGGTTAAAAATGAGAACAACCTCCTCCCGCTCACGCTGTTGCAACGCCGGCATATCGCATCGGTCTCCATCGGTGCCACCGGCATAACTCCTTTTCAAAAGGCACTGGAATGGTATGCACCGGTTACCCATTTTCAGGTCTCTAAAAACGCCTCACCCGATGAACTTCGTGAATTGGAGGACAACCTGAAGCCGTTCAATCTGGTGATCGCGGGGATTCACCGCAATAACCTGTACCCGGCAAACCACTTTGGAAATCCGGAGGAAATACTCGATTTTTTAGGTAATCTCAGCCGGAAAAAACGAACCATCCTTGCCATCCTTGGCAATCCCTACCTGCTGCAGGATCTGAAAAACACATCGGATCCGGAAGCGATTCTGGTAACGTATCAGGATCAGCCAGCAGCGGAAGAGGTAGCCGCTGAGGTGATCTTCGGGGGTGTGGCCGCCCGGGGGATCTTGCCCGTGTCTACAGCCGGGTATCGATCCGGATCGGGGATCTCTTCAGAAAAAACCAGACTGGGCTTTGTACTGCCGGAGGAGATCGGCATACCCTCCGCCGACCTCGCACCCATCGACAGCCTGGTCAGCAATGGTATCGATTCGGCCGCTTATCCGGGGTGCCAGGTACTCTTTGCAAAAGATGGGAAAATTTTCTACTACAAGGCCTTCGGGCATCCCTCTTACGACGACACGGCAAGAGTGACCCTGACTGATCTCTACGACATTGCCTCCCTGACCAAGGTAACTGCCACCACCCTTGCCATGATGAAGCTCTATGAAGAGGGAAAGATCCGTCCGGATGATCCGCTCTCCATGCATCTACCTGAACTGCGGGGCACCGACAAGGAAAAGATCACCATCAGGGAAGTGATGGCCCATCAGGCCGGACTGCGTCCCTGGATCCCGTTTTATGAGCTGACCCTTGCCGATAGTATGGCCGACCAGGAGATCTATGATACCGTTTATTCGGCCATGCATCCGATCCGCGTAGCCGAACACCTTTACATGAAACGGGCATACTGCGACAGTATCTTCCAGTGGATCATCCGGTCCGAACTCCGTAAAAACAAAGAGTACAAGTACAGCGACCTGGGTTTCTATCTCCTGATGAAACTCATCGAGCGAAAAACGGGGAAATCCTACCGGGAGTACATGGATGAGACCTTTTACTGGCCGCTGGGGCTTACCACGCTGGGATTTCTGCCCCGGGAACGATTTCCGGTGAGTCGGATCATGCCTACCGAGTACGACACACTCTTCCGGAAACAGCTCCTCCGTGGCGATGTGCATGATCCCGGAGCTGCCATGCTGGGAGGAATCTCAGGGCATGCGGGAGTATTCAGCGATGCCTTTGATCTGGCCGTTCTCATGCAGATGCTGCTGAATTACGGAGAATATGGAGGGAAGCAGTATGTTCTCCCTTCTACCATCCGTGAATTTACCCGGAAACAGTTTACCGGAAAAGATAGCCGGCGGGGCATGGGTTTTGACAAACCATTACCGGATTACGATCCCAATGGCCCGAGTTGCCAGTCGGTCTCCCCGGCCAGTTTTGGCCACTCCGGATTTACAGGCACCTACCTGTGGGCTGACCCGGAGAACGGATTGATCTATATTTTCCTGTCCAACCGGATCTGCCCGGATGCCGGCAACACAACGATCTCCCGCATGAATATCCGGACATCCATCCATCAGAGGATGATCGAAATCATCCGGAAAGATACCGGGAAATGATTACATTTGCAGCCTGATATGTACCTATCTATTTAAATCGACAGTATGAATCCGAAACTGAAATCTTTCCTGGTATGGCTTCTCGCCTTCATCGTCACCTTGGCTGCTGCCTATTACCAGCGAACCACGGGACCTACTTATGAGATTCGCGGGAAAGTCGCCATTGAAGGAGTAACCTATAAATACAAACTCATCCGTACCTACGACGGGAGCGACGATGCCCCGATTGAAATCAGCATTACTGACCCGGATGTTACCGGAGCGCTGAAACTGCGCCGGTATAAGAGCCATGATGAATGGAGTACGGCCGCAATGGAACGTCGGGGCGACAATCTAATCGGCTACATACCGCACCAGGATATGGCCGGAAAGGTGATGTACCAGGTAATGCTCATGAAGAATGGAAACAGCTATCTGTTGAATGAAGAACCGGCGATCATACGGTTCAAGGGATTTGTGCCGCGGGGCATTCTCTTCTTTCACATCATGACTATTTTTCTGGCGATGTTGTTCAGTACCAGAACCGCTTTTGAGGTCCTGTTCAAACTTAACTATACTTACCTCTACACCTGGCTCACCGTTGCCTTACTGGCTGTAGGCGGGATGATCCTCGGACCCGTGGTCCAGAAATATGCCTTTGACGCCTACTGGACAGGCTGGCCCTTTGGTCATGACCTGACCGATAACAAATCGTTGCTTGCCTTTATTTTCTGGATCGTTGCGCTGGTATACCAGATCTGGAGACGGGAACGGAAAGGATGGGCTGTAGTGGCTGCCGTGGTCCTGTTTGTGGTCTACCTGATTCCGCACAGTGTACTGGGTTCGGAAATCGACTATACCCAGGAAGGACAGTCCACAGAAACTCAGAACTAATTTCCTGAAAATATACTCTAATCATGGAGATCACCAGTAGTATTATAGCCGTGACCATATTGGTATCCGTTCTTGGATTTTACAATGAGAACTTGTTCAGCAGAAGCAAATTCAATCCGTATGATGTCAAACACAGCGGACAATGGTACCGGTTTTTTACCTATGGATTTCTGCATGCCGGATGGGTCCATCTGGGCATCAATATGATCGTTCTCTATTCCTTTGGCGTGATGGTTGAAAAAGCTTACCATTACTATTTTCAGAGCAAATACATCCTCTACTTTCTACTCCTCTACATGGGAGCCCTGCTGCTTTCAGTCATCCCCGCTTTCGGGAAGCATAAAAATGATGTCTTTTATAGCTCCGTAGGAGCTTCCGGCGCTGTGTCGGCAATTGTATTTGCCAGCATTATCATCGCTCCCCTTCAGAAGATCTACCTGTTCTTTATTCCAATCGGGATCCCCGCTATCCTTTTCGGAATTCTTTACCTTGTATATGAATACTGGATGAGCCGGCGGGCGAAAGACAATATCGGGCACGATGCGCACCTCTGGGGAGCCATTTTCGGACTGATCTTCACCATCGCCATGAAGCCGGTGATCGTCCTCTATTTCCTGAGGCAGTTAGGATTCGATGTCAATATCTAAGAAGATGCCGGATGCCGGATATGATTGGAACGCGGATCACACGGATGCCTTCGGCATACACGGATGTATACTGATTTTTCCTGATTATTCAAAGTGTAAGACTTCTGTGCTTTTAATTTGATGCTCATGCTATCAAATTTGAAAAGTTATTAACAACTTTGAAAACCTTCCTTATTCTTCTTATATTTGACAAATTCTGTCAAGTCAATTTTTAGTCAATTGAGCAATTTCGGACAACGAATCAGGGAACTCCGGGAAAACAAGGGGATTCTGTTACGGCAGATAGCTGCAGCCCTTGAAATTGATCCGGCGATTATGAGTAAATTCGAACGGGGAGAACGCAAGCCTAACCGTGAACAGGTCAAACGGATTGCCCGGTTCCTGAAAGCTGATGAAAATGAACTGTTGACTTTATGGCTTGCCGATAAAGTACAATTCATCATCAGCGAGGAAATGTCGCTTGCCGAAGAGGCTTTGGAAATCGTTAAAAGAAATATAAAAGATGAAACCCAGACTCATACTGATTGACAATTCATCTGAGAATTATCTTTTAGGTACTGTTTTAAAGGAATTGATTATCGATCTTTCCTTTTCCCAGGTTTCTGTTGCAACAGGATACTGGGACTTACCCGGAATGGTTGGGATATATGATGAATTGAAGTCGTTCCTTGAACGGGAAAATACATTATTCCGGTTGTTACTGGGAGAAGAACCTTACGTCCGTGCGTACCAGGTTAAAAACCCACAAAGACAGGATCCCGAATTTCCCGAGAAATATCTGAAAAAGGACCTGGAAGAACTTGAGTTGAAGGATGAATATCAGAAAGTAGTTGATCTGCTTTTATCTTACACAAGGCAAAATGGAAAGATTCAGATTAAAGTTTACCGGAAAAATTTTCTACATGCGAAATGTTACATCTTTGGGAGTACTGAGGATAACGCAATCGGAATCTTGGGAAGCTCCAATTTTACAAGTCAGGGAATGTTCGGTAACCTGGAATTAAACCAGCTTGAAGCCAATAATGCAACAGTAAATTATATCCGGCAGAATCTTGATCAACAACCCACTCACCGCTCCTGGTTTGAAGATTTATGGAATGACAGCGAAGAATGGTCGGGAACCTTCAAAGAAGAAATACTTGATATCAGCAAACACGGGCGCCTATGCTTCAGTCCATATGAAATGTATGTTCATGCATTGTACAGGATCTATGGACGTGAGCTTCAGGATGAAAAAGAGAACAAGGTCGAACCCGATGATCCTACATCCGGGAAACCTCAGCTTCTGAAGTTCCAGATTCAGAATGCAAACTCAATCATCAAGAAACTTGAACGGCAGGGCGTTGCCATGCTATCAG
This sequence comes from Bacteroidota bacterium, assembly GCA_007280875.1. Taxonomy (GTDB): domain Bacteria; phylum Bacteroidota; class Bacteroidia; order Bacteroidales; family FEN-979; genus QYOJ01. The sequence goes on along the minus strand of QYQJ01000166.1, from coordinate 5,283 downwards.
ATTCCGTAGGACTGGGTAAAACGTATACTGCAATCAAAGTCATTGAATACTATAGAAAATTTTATAACCAGCGGGTTGTGGTGATCGCGCCGGCGGGCCTGAAAGCCCAATGGGAAAAAGCATTCGACGAATTCAAAATTGTTCAGATTCCCGAAATTTACAGCCTTCAGGATCTTTCAAGGATTGAAGATGTCCGTGAAAATTTAAAATCAATCCCTGTGGGGCTTTTCGTTTTTGATGAAAGTCATAACCTCCGAGGCTCGGGCGGACAACGCTTTGATGTGTTCATCAAATGGCGACAGGCCAATGAGAATGCCAAAACACTGCTTGTAACCGCTACCCCGATTAACAACCAGCTTTCGGATTTAACGAATCAGATCATGCTTGGTTCGGGAGGAGAAATTCACAAACTTGGCAGATTTTATGACAGGGGACGTCAGAAATTTTATACTATCCGGGAACGGTTACAAACGTTGCAGGATGAAATTAAACGGCAGCTCAGAGAAAACAGGATGGTGAACTACCAGCTAATCAAAGAACAGCTTACTCCGCTCCTGAATCGTTTTATTATCAGGAGATCCCGGCAAGGAATCGAACATGAGTATCTGGAAGGTTTTGAGATCAACGGGAAATTGCAGAAGTTCCCACAGTCTTATCCATATAATCTTGAATACGAACTTTCTAACCAATATAAAACGCAATTGCTCACCTTTGCATCTGAATTCGATCTGCTGATCCAGGCATATAATTATACCGACGATAGTCTTTCAGATCTTGAATACCTGGCACATCCTCTTGATCTTTTTGAACATTTTGACCGACGGGAAAAACCGGTTCAAACTTCACTGGAAGTAGTATATTACGGGATATTGACCTTTGGATTCCCTTGCTACAGATATCATATTTACCGTCATGCCTATTACAAAAGGAAACGGGGTGAGCTGAAACTGAATGTGGATGAAAACCGGGAACTGTCACGTCAGATTGGAATTTATGGCATTTTCAGAACCATCTTCCTGAAACGAATGGAATCGTCATTATATTCCATACAGGTATCTATTCTGAATTATGAGAAGAAGTTGAAAGATTTCAAAGAGAAACTCGAAAAATATAACAAGATCATTTCCGTAAAGAATCTTGGAAAGCTCAATAAGGCCATTGATGCATATAATGAGCAACGTGCCGAGGAAGATGAATTGGATTTTGATATTTCCTCCTTTGAGGAAGAGGATGGAGAGTCTATGGCCATCGATGCGGATGAAGGGATATTCAATATCAAACAACTAAAAGCGGATATTGAAAAAGACCTCAGGATCATTGCCGTATTGAAAGAGCAGCTTGCCTTGCTGATTAAAAAGGATAATAAAATCAAGGTTCTTGCCGATAAACTAGATGAAAATGAGGAGTCCAAAGTGTTGGTATTTACCTATTTTACGGATACTTTAAAATATCTTCAGTTGAACCTCCCGGGTTTACTCAGGAATAAGAAGAATATTGAATTTGCTTTGGGAACAAAGGGTGAAATTGAAAACATTGCACGAAGATTTGCCCCCGTTTCCAAGAAATACCAGATAAAACAAGATGAACGGGAAATCGATCACCTGATAGCTACCGATAAGCTTTCGGAAGGTCAGAACCTGCAGGATTGCGGCATGATCATCAATTATGACCTTCATTGGAATCCGGTAAGGATGATCCAGCGGAACGGACGGATCAACAGAATAGGTACTCCGTTTGATGAAATATATATTTACAACTTCCGGCCTACGGAGCAGCTGGAAAATTATCTGAGACTGGTACGGAAACTGGAAGAAAAAATCAATCTCATCCGGTACACGGTTGGTTCCGACCAATCGATACTCGATGAAGAACCTATTCCCCAGGACTTTACTGAGGATCTTTACAGCAGGGATGAAAAGAAAAGACTGGCAGCATTCCGAAAAATATTTGAGTCTTCCGAATTCCTTGCAGCAGAGGATCTGTTCATGGATGACCTCAGAGAATTTGACCGGTCTGATCAATACGATGAAGCTTATAAAAATGCCATAAGAAACCTTCCGAAAGGAAAATGGGGATTTGTTCAGATGCGGAATGAGGAAGATGACTTTGTACACCTCGCACATATAGTGGATGAAAGAAATGAAGCTGGCTATTTTGTAGCTTTTGATAAAAACCGGACAGGTGAACTGATAACAGCTACGGAAGGTTTGCTGCATATCAAAGCCACCAGCGACCAGGATGAACGGTTTAAAGACACCTTTAAAAATAAGCCCCAAACCGAAAGCTATATCAACAATTTTATAAAAACCTATCAGTTTACAGAGGACGATCATAAGAACAGGTTCAATAAATCCCAGGAGGAAGCCATTATTCTGATCCGGAATAAAATGATTGAATATGGCTATCCGGTCGATACGATTGAAAACGTGTACAACTGTATCATGTATTCGCAAAACGCCTATTTCAATAAACAGAATATGAAACTTGTCAGGCTGGTTGCCCGGCTGGCAAGAAACAACAAACATATCGGAGATGAAGTGATCCAGAATTTCATAGACCTTGCCATACAATACAGGCCCGAAGAAAGATCTGAGAAAGCGCCGCTTAGTGAGATCATTCAAATTTTCACTCAATGAATATCGGGGAACTAAATACTTTCATAGAAAAGCTATCTTCAGCCCGAAGCCGGGACGCGGTTTTCGAATTTGCTTTTGCCCTGATCGAATATATGGGATTGCAGCCGGTCGGGGAAAAGAGGCCCCGGCTATTATCGCCCCAGACACAGAAACTGAAAGAATACCTTGTTAATGTTCCTCTTACTGTTCAACCTCAGCTTTACCGGCTTACGGCTGACGGGCAACATATCCGGATCCGGTTTGCTGCATTGAAAAAGCTCAAAAAAGAATATATCAGCCAACTTGTTGATAATGATCCCGGACTTACCAGTTACCAGGCTTCTATAAAGGGCATTGTAAATTTACCCGGCAGACCAGCCTACATTCCATCAGAACCCTATTTTATTCATTTCATCACGACTCAGGATTATGATAAGCTCATGCTGGTTTTCAATCAGGGTGACCGGAAACGCATCATCACGTTCCGGAAAAGACTTACCCAGACACAATATTACAGGATCGTGCAGCAATGGAAAGATATTTCTTTAAAGTCAAAACCTGATCTGGCAGATCTCTTATGGAAAAGTCTGGATGTTAAAGAGGTTAATAAGGAATTCTACCGCAAGATAAAAGAAAGGTTTGACGACCTGGTTGGTCTGCTGAAAGATTCCAACATTCAATCTGATGAGAATCATATCAGGCAGTTTGTTATTCGATTGATCGGTCGATACGTTTTTTGCTGGTTCCTGAAAGAAAAAGGGATCATACCTGTAGAGTTGATCAGTTCGTTCACCATTGAACAAAACAAACCTGTTTATTATCAGAATTTCCTCCTGCGGCTGTTCTTTCAGACCCTGAACACGGAAGTTCAGCAACGGAATTTTCTAATACCGAATCATCCTCTTGATTCATTGTTTTTACATGTCCCCTATCTGGATGGAGGTCTTTTCGAGGATGTTACCGAAGATCAGCCATTTCATCAGTTTGTTACAGATGACTGGCTAATTGCTTTGGTAAAAGTTCTTGAATCCTATGACTTCACTGTTGATGAAAGCTCAATGCAGTACCAGCAGGTGGCTATCGATCCCGAGATGCTGGGAAGGATTTTTGAGAACCTCCTGGCAAGCCAGAACCCGGAAACAGAGAAGCTGGCCAACCAGCGAAAAGCTTTCGGAGCATTTTACACGCCAAGGGAAATTGTGGAATATATGGTGGATGCTTCTCTGAAAGCCTATCTTGAACGGGTTTTGATACCTGAAGAGAAACCCTCTTCTTCACAGGCAAACGAGCCGGTAATCACTTACTCAGGCACACTCTTTCAGGCGCTTGAAGCTCAACAAACCGAAATCCTTCTGGAGCCAGAGGGAAAATATTCCGAATCCCAAACAAGAAAAAAGATCGTTGAAAAAATTGAGAAACTCTTTTTACCTGGTTGTGATACCAATCCTTTTGATAAAAGAGAAACGTTGATCGTTCAGAACGCTCTCCGGGAAATTAAAGTGCTCGATCCGGCGTGTGGTTCAGGCGCTTTCCCGATTTGCATGCTATTAAGATTAATGAATCTAAGGGAAACGATTGGCAGCTCGTTGAACAGCCCCTATGAGTTGAAAAGTGAAATCCTTAGCCGGAATATCTATGGCGTGGATATCATGCCGATGGCTGTTGAGATTGCCAGGCTGCGAGCATGGCTTAGCCTGGTTCTAGAGGTAGATTATAAACCTGCCGACCGGAAACATAATTTTAATATCAAAGCCCTGCCCAATCTTGATTTTAAGTTTATCTGCGCCAATTCTCTTATTGATAGCGGGTATGACGAATTCAGCAGGGAAATTGGCAGTACACCATCCTTAATGCGACTTAATAATGAAATTAAAAACTTAGAAAGGCTGAGAGAAAAATACTTCGATACCAGGGGCGATAAACAAATAAAAGATGAGTTGCAAAAGGAATTCAGTCAGACGAAAGACTTTATCAAATCTGATTTTTCATCCCTTAAAGAAACATGGAACCTTGAAAACTTTTTAAATAAGGTCGATGACTGGAATCCTTTTGATGACAGCCATGCTTCATCATTCTTCTCTCCCGGATGGATGTTTGGAATAAAAAACGGATTTGATATTGTTATCGGAAATCCGCCGTACGTAGATATCAAAGCGTTACCACAGGATCAGGTACGTCTATTTTTTGAAATTTTTGAAACAACAATGAACAGGATAAATCTTTATGCAATATTTATCGAAAGAAGTTATAAAATTTTAAATGACACTGGAATATTATGCTTTATTAATCCAAATTCCTTGTTGATAAATGAATCATACAGAAAGATTCGGAAATTCCTGCTTCACAATATTCATACTTTGATCAAATTGCCAGATAATATTTTCGAGAATACGGTTGTTGAAACAATGATTTTAATAGTATGCAAAGGCAACGAAAGCAATTCAATCAACGGAAAATATTATCGAAACAATGAGACACTTGATTTCGAAAACATTCAGTTTGGCAAATTTTTAAGAGATTCCTGGCAGAAAGATCGATTTGTGCGTTTCTCAATATTTTCGGAACAAACAATAGAAAATATATTGAAAAAGATTGAAGCTGCTCCTCATAAGTTAGAAGATTTCGTTGATTTTTCATTAGGAATTACCCCTTACGATAAATACAAAGG
>QYQJ01000221.1 GCA_007280875.1 Bacteroidota bacterium | reverse complement strand
GGCAGGCAATCTTCCCTCCTTGACCCGCTGTAGACAAAAATCACATTTTGATGCAATACCATACCCGTTTTTTTCTTCCCATTTATTTTTAGAATAGGACTGATAAGCATCAAGTTCTCCCGTGGCAGAAGGGAAATACGTCTTCCATGTGGAAATCTTGTACCGTTGCCCGTAGGGACAAGCCATCATACAATACCCACAACCCATGCAGAGGTTCTTATCAACAGTTACAACGCCATTTTCATTTTGCATGGTAGCTCCGGTAGGGCAGACAGCCTTACATTCCGGGTCTTCGCATTGCATGCAAAGTGTTGGGAGCATCTGCCGTTGCGAAGTCGGGAAAGTCCCTGTTTCGCCTGAAATGCACTTGGCAAAATCAACTCCCATAGGGGTGTTGTTTGCTGCTTTACATGCTGCGGTACAGGAATAACATCCGTAGCATCTTTTCAGATCAATAACAAAACCATACTTTACCATGATCAATTGTTGTATTTATAGATTTTTAATTTCACACATGCATCGGAGCCCAGGGTTAATGAATCGGTATGAGCTTCATCCACGATGATGAGGTCGTCAAAGAATTGTCCTTTTCCTTTCGCTACCGGTTGTCCTTTGGCCCAGTGACCATGGCAACCCGCTATACCAAGATGCTGGGGATGCATCCCCTGAACCAGTTTTACAGGACCTTTGATCTTTCTGCCTAACTTATTTTCAACCCATATGATATCACCGTCTTTAAGTCCTTTCTTTTTGCCCGTTTCTGCATTAATCTGTATCAGATAAACAAAAGGATCATTCACTGATATCTCATCCAGCCAGGGATTGCACTGAGTGGAAGACTGGGTATGGAAGGAAGGACGCCATGAGAATCCCCAAAGATCATATTCGGGATTGGTCTCGGTATGTGAAGGGCACGGATTCCATTGTGCCAGGGGTGTAAAGAATGACATATCGAACATGTCTGGCCTGCCGAAATCGGTAGTCACTTTACGAAGTTTTTTTCCTGCATCAATAAAGTATTCAAAGTAAATAGGCACTCTTACAGGAACGAACCACCTCCAATAGGTTTCCTCGACTCTGGCTTTCCATTTCACCAGTCCGGTCTTTTTTACCTCTTCAAGACCTTTATCGTCTCCTAACCTGTCTTTCAGAACCCTGTCGCAGATGTCATACCAGGTATAATCGCCTTTGGGATCGAGTTTGTATTTTTCCTCCATTTCCCCCCCGTAGCGTATCGGAATAAGATTATTAATGGCTTCGTAATATTTATCCTGAATTCCGAGTCTCTTCGAAATTTCAAGCATGATTTCATTGAAATCCCTGCGTTCATGCAAAGGTTCAATTACGGGTTGCCGTATTTGCCACACCCAGTGGTCCATCCCGGTGGGATGGCAGAAGGTTGATGGAAAGGTCACACAGGGAGTGTACCTTTCAAGGAAGCAGGTATCGGGAAGTACAATATCGGCAACCGCTTCGGTAAATTCGTTATGAATGATATTAAAAGAAAAGATGAACTCAAATTTCTTGAGGAAATTTTCAGTTACCTGTTCGGCGTTACCCATGGTCATGACAGAATTTGAACCGAAGTTTATCATAATGGAAGGTTCATAATCTATCTTGAATTGTTTTCTGTACTTCTCCCAATCGGGCGACATAATTGTAAATGCATTATAAACCGAACAGGGGAACATATCGTGCAGGTCAAGCCTGGTGGGTGGCTTAGGTTCAGAAAGAGGGTAGGGTTTATGGTCATATACCCAGCCTTTCACAACCATAAGACCGTCTTCGCAGGGATACGGAACCGTATTGGGTTTGCCTGTAGCCGGATAACCAAAACTGACCGGAGGTCCGTGTCCCATGGCACCGCCCGGAACATCGCATGCGCCTATGATATGATTCAAAAGGTCTATGGACAAACATGTCCAGCCGGAGTTGACATGTCCCTGGCTTCCTCTGAAGAATATGGCAGCGGATGGACGGAGAGGAAGGGTTTTGCCATCAATAACGATGGTGCTGCCTATCCGGGCATTTTCGACAAATTCTTTTGCCACACGGCGCAATGTTGAAACAGGTACGGAAGTTATTTTTGAAACTTTCTCAAGGGGATATTCCTTTTTTACATGTTCTCTGAACAACTGGAATGACGGGACACATTTGATTCCATCAACTTCAAATTCTCCGAGAAGAGCGAAATCTTTAATGGATGCATCATTAAAAGTCTTGGCTATATTGTCTTTGGTATCCCATATCAGCGGTTTGTTCGTTTTTGAATCCCTTTTGTAATGTCCGTCTGGCTGAATAAGATAAGCTGCATTTGTTTTGAGTTTCAGGTATTCCGCATCCCATGTATTTAGTTCATTAAGTATGACATTGATCATTCCAAGGGCAGCAGCAGCATCAGTGCCTACAATACAGGGAACCCATTCCTGTGCTTTTGATGCCTGGGTTGAGAGAAAGGGGTCAAAGACAACGGCTTTCATTCCTCTTGCCCTTGCATCGGCAACAAACTGGGCAGTTTGAAGTGCTGCATGTCCGGCGCCATGACCTTTGGAACAGCCGAAATAAATCGTAAAATTGTTATAATTCCAGTCGGGAATAATTGACCATGCAGCATGCATGATGCCGTTCATAAAATGAGCGCCGTTCCCACACCAGAGGCCACCCCCGGAAACCCAGTAGTTTTTAAATCCGAAGGCTTTCATAAAAGCAGGTATTGCGAAACGGATTTCGCTGGTTTGCACGGTGGTAGCCTGCCAGTAAACCCCGCGCGGGTCTTTGTCATACACGGCTTTAAGCTTGGCTACGATCGTGTCCATCGCTTCTTCCCATGAGATTTGTTCCCATTTTGGGTCCACACCAACCCCTTTTTCAGGATTGGTCCGCTTGACAGGATAGTTTATCCTGTGCGGGTCATAAAGCGTCATCAATTGAGCGGAACCTTTAGCACAAATTCTTCCACTTCCGGCTGGAGTTTCAGGATTTCCCTCGATCCCGACGATCACACCGTCAACCCGGTGCACCCTGACGCCACATTGTGCGTAACATCCACCACAGGAAGTATTAATCCAGATATCTTCTGTCATGTTTTCAGGTTTTATTTTCGTATTCATAGCTTATATAATCTTAAATCGCAGGGTATGCTTACAAATATAGTTATTTATTTAACACTGGTTCGATTTTTGAATTGCTTCCAGCACCCTCTGAGGTGTAATCGGAAGTTCAAATACCCGTGTCCCGATGGCATCAGCTACTGCATTGGCAATGGCACCCAGGATAGGAAGGGTCGCACCTTCTCCCACCTCTTTTGCGCCATACGGGCCATGGGGTTCATAGCTTTCGACGATCGTAGACTGGATCTCTGGCATGTCTGCGGAAGTGGCTATCAAGTAGTTATGCAAATCGGGATTGATCATCTTTCCCTTCGTATCAAATACCTCATTCTCGAAAAGCACCTCGCTCATTCCCATCAGGACTGCCCCTTCGGCCTGCCCCTCCACCAGCATCGGATTCACCGCAGTACCACAGTCATGGGCATCCCAGAAGTTGAGTACCTTTACCTTCCCGGTCTCCATGTCCACTTCCACCTCGCACACCGTCGCGGAGAATGAGTAAGCCGGGGAGGTTCCCACTGCAGCGCCTTTGTATTTCCCACCCAGGCCTTCAGGCGGCGAATAATGCCCTTTCCCGAGGAGCGGTCCGTTCCTGGAGAAAAAGGCAAAACCGGCCTCTTCCCAGGGGATGAAGGTAGATGGATCCTCTTTCACAAAAACCCTGTTATCCTTAGCCTCCAGTTTTTCCGCATCCACCTTCATGATCCCGGCTGCCTGGAGAAGAATCTGGTTTTTCACCTCTTCACCGGCCATTTTACACGCATTACCACCCATGAGTGTCACCCGGCTTGAATAGGCTCCGAACCCGATGGGCGTGAGGTCACTGTCGGCCGAAACCACGCTGATGCGGTCGTACGAGATCCCCATCGCTTCGCAGGCGGCCATGGAAAGTACGGTATCCGATCCCTGTCCGATGTCTGCATCCCCGATAAACAGGATTGCCCTGGTACCATCCTCCATAACCTTGATAGTCGCATTGGAATGGGGAAATTTGGAACGGTAAATGGGATATCCGGCGCCGGAGACAAACCCGCCGCACCCGATTCCGATACCACGGCCCCGTGGAAGTTTCCCCTTTTTCTCATCCCACCCCGATTTTTTCCGCACCTCCTCCAGGCACGCAGTAAATTCACACGAATGAATTTCCAGGTCGTTGCAGGTATGGTATTCAGGAGTCATGGCGTTTTTCAGGCGAATGTCGATCGAATCCATCCCGATGTCATCGGCAATCATGGTCAGCAGCGATTCGAACGCAAATCGCGGGTGCGGACAGCCATGCCCACGAAACGCACCACAGGGGGGCAGGTTGGTGTTTACCCGGAACCCGTCGTACTTGTAATTTGGGAATTTGTAAAGCGTGGTTAGCATGGAGCCGGCATAATAGGTGGATACTATACCGAAACTGGAATAGGCCCCTCCCTCCAACACCGCTTTCTGCTTCACTGCTGTGATCGTCCCGTCCTTCTTAACCCCGATCTTCAGATCAATATATTGCTTGTGGCGTCCCCGCCCGAAGAGGTACATCTCCTCGCGGCTGAACCGCATCTTGACGGGACAGCCGGCAATCCGGGAGAGAAAAATCGATACTACTTCAATCGTGTTGGTGGCTGCTTTCGCCCCGAATCCACCACCGCAGTTTGTCATGATCACCCGGATACCCCCCAGTGGAAGGCCCAGAATGTGCGACAACTGGTGGTGTACATAATGAACCACCTGTGTGGAGGTATAAAGGGTCACCCTGCCATGGCGGTCCCATTCAGCAATGGAACAATGGGGTTCCATCGGGTTCTGGTAGGTCCGGTTGCCGACAAACCGCTGCTCCCGGATGTAATCGGCCTGCGCAAATCCCTTTTCAATATCCCCGAAATGGTGATCGACATGGGTATTGATGTTGTGTTCGTATTTATCATCGAACAGACGCGGAGCCCCCTCTTTCATGGCTTCCATGGGATCGAATACGGCCGGGAGCTCCTCGTACTCCACCTGGATCAGGTCGAGGGCCCGGTAACAGGTCTCCTCGTCGATTGCTGCTACCGCAGCCACCACATCCCCCACGAACCGCACCTTGTCTTTGGCAAGGATTGTTTCATCGTAACGTGGGGGGGAGGTACCCCATCGTACATCCGGGACATCGGCACCAGTGAGCACTACTTTCACTCCCGGGAATGCTTTTGCCTTGCTGGTATCGATCGAAACGATCCGTGCATGAGGAACGGGGCTGAGCAGCAACTTCCCGTAGATCATGTTCGGGAGGGAGATGTCATCGGTATACAATGCCCTGCCGGTAGCTTTGTCGGGAGCATCGATCTTGGGAAGGCGTCTCCCGACCACCGACAGGTCAATGGCCGATTTCTGAGGCATGAACTCCAGCTCCGGAGGCTTGACCCCGTTGAGGTAATCCCTGGCCGTTTCAACAGCTTCGATAATCTTGGTGTAGCCTGTACAACGACAGAGATTCCCGCTCAGTTCAGCCTGGATCTCCTGTTTGGTGGGATTGGGATTTTTATCGAAAATGCTCTTCGTACGCATAATCATCCCCGGGGTGCAATACCCGCACTGGATAGCCCCTTTCTCAACAAATGCACGCTGAATGGGGTGCAACTCCACGCCTTTCGCAAGCCCCTCAATCGTCTCAACCCTCTTTCCGGCAGCTTCCACAGCCAAAACCAGGCATGAATTCACCGCTTTCCCGTCCAGAATGACCGTACATGCACCACAGTCTCCCAGCTCACAACCTTTTTTTGTTCCCGTCAGCTTCAACTCCTCCCGTAGCAAATCAAGCAGGGTCGTGGTCGGTTTTACTGCTACCTCGTATTCGTCCGCGTTAACAGTTATGGTGATTAATTGCTTCATGCTATCGCACTTCGTATCGCTCTCTTCGTCAACACCTTCAGCACATCCCTCCGGAACTGCGCTCCTCCACGGATGTCGTCAATCGGAATAGAATCCCTGACTGCACCGTTTCCTGCCTCTTCCAGCAGAGGAGATCCTTCCATGAACTCCCGGACGTTTCTGCCTTTCAGTATTTCAATCGCCTGCCCGCTGATTTTAGGTGTGGGTGCCACCGCGCCAATGACGATGAGTGCATCTGTAATAACAGCATCCTGGATCCTTATGCTTGCAGCGACTGAAACTACAGAGATGGAACCTGCTTCACGAAGGCCGAATTTCTCATAGCAGGCACCGGTTCCTGATACTGGTTTCGGGACAATGATCCTGGTTACAAGGTCTCTTTTTTCGAGTATCGTTTTTTTATTGAACGTGAAAAAGTCCCTCAGGGGCACGATTCTGATTTTTTCGTCACATGCAATCTCCACCGATGCGTTCATCGCCAGCAGAATTGGGGCGGTGTCACAGCAGGAGGCAGCGGTGCAGATATTCCCTCCGATTGTACCTGTATTTCTGATCTGCTCCGAACCGATCTTGGAGGTTGCCTTTACCAGTGCCGGGGCATGTTCCCTGACCAGCCGTGAAGCCATCACTTCACTGTGGGTCGAACAGGCACCAATGAAAAGGTTATCTGTATTTTCGGTAATGCGTTTCAGCTCCGGGATTTTAGCCAGGGAAATGATGTCGTGGTGTCTGCACAACCCTTTTTTCATCTCAACCAGCAGATCGGTTCCTCCTGCCATGGCCGCGGCATCGGGGTGCTGCCCAAGCAGGTTAAGGGCATCCTGAAGGGTTGCTGGCTGGTGAAAACGAAAGTCCGGTAAAACCATTTCCCAGGTGTTTATTTATTTTTTTCTTCGATCAGTTTTGCCACGATGCTGATGGCGATCTCATCGGCTGTTATGGCATGGATCTCTACCCCAATGGGCATATCTACCCGGTTGAGTTCCTCCTCTGTCGCGATCCCTTCCGAAATCAGGTTCTTCTTCATGGTGGCCACCTTGTTTTTGCTGCCGATCATCCCGAGGTACCGATGGGGTTTGTTGATGCACAGGGCCAGCACCTCGTTGTCGGTAGGATGATCCTGCGTGGCGATGACGATGAAGGTGTTGTCGTCGTACGGCAGTGTGGGGAGCACTTTCGGGTAATCACCGACGACTGTCTGGTAACCGGTAAAGGGCCAGTCGCTGAAGATCTCTTCCCGGCTGTCGATAACGGTGATCTCAAAGTCCAGGTCGAGGGCATGTTTCACGACCGCTTTTCCCACATGGCCTCCTCCGAACATGAATAGTTTTTTTAATGGCATAAGAGGTTCAATATAAATTTCCATGGATCCGCCGCAACACATTTCGTGCTGAGCTTTCAGATCATGCTGGATGAGTTCCGGTGTCCTTTTTTTTATGACCCGGATCGCATCATCGATGGTGGATTTTTCCAGGGGGCCTCCACCTATTGTTCCGAAGATCCGGCCGTCTTCCCACACGATCATCTTGGCACCCGCTTTCAGGGGAGAAGATCCCCTGGTGGCAACCACGGTACAGATGGCGGCAACCTGACCGGAACGGAGGATTTCAAGTATTTTGACGTAGATTGGTTCCATTACAAAATCGTTTATACTCTTCCGGACTGTTGATATTGATCAGCACCCGGTCGTCCGGCATCTCAACCGGGATGCATTCCATGGTATTCAGCACCTCTTTCAGGTTCGCGGAATCAACCGGCCAGTTGCGTATCCTGTCGCTGATTTCGCGGTTCAGTAATATTGGATGCCCCCCTTTGTTCTTATACACAGGTGAACTATAGCCGCGGTCATTCCGCTGCTCATACAGGAGATCCAGTATCCGGGCATCGATGAAAGGATTATCAACGTTCTGAATGAAGCAGAAAGAGGCATTACGAATGACGCCAAGTCCCAGTTTCACCGAGTAGAACCGTTCAAACTCAGGATGTTCATTCAGGACATGCGTAACTTTCTCAGGCAACTGATCGAAAAAATCACGTTGGGTTTGTACATCCCTGTTTATCACTATGACAATTTCCTGGCATCCCCACTGGAGAAAGGTTGAAATCAGTTTTTCAATAAATGTATGGTCCTTATCAAACTTTAAAAATGGCTTCCGGGAATTCATCCTTTTTGAATTACCTGCTGCCAGTATGACGGCTCCAACCTGTTCAGGGTTAACTTGATTCATTTCTCTGAAACTCCCTTAATTCTGAGCACCGGAAACCAGAATGATCGTACTTGCCAGTATACTAAAAACTAAAATAAATCCTGAAAGAAAGTAATAAAGAACAGGCTTTTTTATTTGAAGCAGATCCGTTCTCTGGTTCAATTTTACAGCTATCCAATAACCCAAGGGAAGACAAATTGCTCCCAAAAGTGCAGTTGCCGGCCCATGAAATGGAAAAAGTAGTTCCATGGGAGTCAGAACGATTAAAGGCGGGGTTTGTGTGATATAAAATGCAGTACAGACAAATGCTATCACACTTAAAAATCCCATAATCGCTCCCATTAGTATGCGGGAAACTGTATTTTTTTCTAATTTCTTTACAAGCAAACCCACAAACACAGCATATACAATCGAAACCGTGATAGCTGCGAGAGCTGGATTCACTACCGGCTGATAAATGGGTTGACCGTCAATAACGGGCAATGAAATCAATGCAAAATCCAGGAGTTTAAATAAAGCCGCTATCACTCCTATTCCGATCATCATCAAGGGCTTCCTGTATTTTACCATGGCGATGGTCATGAGAGGAAAACCATATAATACTACTGTCATTGGGCACATGCACAGTTTCCGGATGTGGAACATGGGCGATATATAAATGACAGTAAGTGCATCAAGCAAGCCCCAGACAGAACCAATGACGAGGATAGCGACCAACATGTTTCCGGCACTTTTACAGCCGGTGCTCAGGGAATTTTCTATAGCAGTCATTTTTACTTCCTATTTAAATTGTTAGTTTTTGAATAAGCAAATTGATTCTATCCCATTGAGCAGTTTATGTTTTTTAACTCCCTGGGTTATACTTTTCACTAAAAGATCTTTGTCATACACCCTGACACCTGCCAGAATGTCGGCTCCGAAATCGAACAGCACCGGCGATAATGGCGTGGAGGGGCCAAGCACAATATTTATACCCTTGCTTCCGAGTTCCAATAAGCGCTCAAGCGTGTGGTTAATAAGTGCTGTGGCCGTTATTACATTGATATCTGATTCAGGAACGACTTCCTCACAGGCTGTCATGGGAAGTTCATCACCTGTTGGTTCGATCTCCAATATATAGGTCTTTCCGGCTATTCTGGTTATCTCGTCGTTAAAAGGAAATCTGCCAATAATAGTGACTGCCTTCCCTTGTGCGCTTTCTTTTATGTAGTCTTTGATGTTTCCCGTTGTACCCTTTGGCTCGATAAGAGAATTCAATGCAGCAACTCCTATGGACGCCTCAAGAGGTTCCCATGAGAATAACCGTTCTGCCAACTGATAGGCAGAGAAAGAGGATAACTCACCGGAATGTTCAATTTCAACTTTATGTCCGGTTTTAAATGTATGACTCATTCCAATATATCTTGACCCTACAGCGCTCCAAAAAAGCCCGATCCATACATCCGTGACAGGTGCATCGTGGTTCCTGATTTGTGCCAGTAGTTGTTTCTCTAATTGCATGTTTTCTTATTTTGCTACCTGATAATAGGGTTTACCTGCACAAGCCAGGCATAACGGACCCTCCTCAGTGAAAACATCTTTACCATCCATCACCTTTTCCTTGCATCGTACACAAATTGCCGTCCGTTGTGGTTTTCCCGGCATCTCCAGGGGAGGAATAGTAACGGATACCCGTTGTACACTCACTATATCATCAGAATCGGCCTCCAGTACAGTCCTATATTGTTTCTCCCTTTCGTGCTTGTCTATGTTCATCTCACCGATCATCTCATTGACCTTACCGCTCACCCAAACCCGGTACGCATCACCAGTCCTGGTGTTAATGAAGGTCGCTGCCATCTTTCCGTAATGTACCAATTTCATGCTCCGTCTTCCCAATCTTGTTCCCGTGAGTATCTGAATGGCATCGGCTATGCATCTGTCATTCTCTACATAAATTATGATCTCTTTTGGATCGGTTGTTCCTATGACTTCCAGGCCACGCTCTGCCAGATGGACTCCAAGCACTTGTCCCAAACATAAATGGCCATGAAAGCTTACTGCCCTGTCCAGGTTATCTTTTCGCCTTTCAATGATCGTACTATCCATTCCCATTAAATAAATTTCACACCACGGCTTCCAATTTTTCTTTAAGATTCTTTGTAAACTCCTCCTCCACCTGCTTCGCTTTCGCCTGTATAATCCTGTTCCCGAACATGGCCAGCTTACCTATTATGTTCGCATCACACGTGTAAGATATCTCCACTTCCCCGTTATTCACCTCTTTAAAATCAATGGTTGTTTTTTTTGTAAATCGCCCGGCCTTCCCAATATCTTCACCTTCCCCTTTCATTTCTATATGATAGGGTGGGTCTAATTTTGTAAGAGATATGATGAACTTGAACCGGACTTTGATGGGTCCCACTTTTTGTCTGACGATACAGTCATACGTTTTCTCGTCAAGCCGGTCTATCTTTTCCGCTCCGGGTACACAGGCGCGTAACGTTTCCGCCTCCAGAAGCGAATCCCAGAGTTTCTCAATGGGAGCTTTCAATACAAATTTACCTTCTAATAACATAATTGCTTCGGTAAAGTTAACATCAGACTTTCTCCGCTTCCTTTTCAAGCAGATCGGCCAGGGTCTTATACCCTTTGTTCCCTGGTTCCATGGTTTGAATGAGCAGGAGTTCAATAAAATTGTACCCTTTTGAATTGACCCAGTCTTTGTGGGGCTGGTCACCGGTTCCAAAAATATGTCTGGCAAGATTTAATGTATCGGGCCAGATCTTACCGCAGGATGGACATTTATAAGCCATGTGATTTGTTATTTCTTCTTTTTCTGTTCTCTGATTGCATGAAGGATTTTTTCGGGCGTAAAGGGAAGTTCTTTAATACTCAATCCGGTGGCGTGATAGATCGCATTCCCGAGCGCTCCGGCAGTCGGATTGGTCAGTCCTTCTCCCGCTTCTTTGGCGCCGAAAGGTCCTTCGGGTTCATATGTTTCCACTTCAATCACTTTTGTTTCGGGCATCTCAGTAGTTCTCAGCAGTTTGTAGTCAACCAGGTTGGGGTTCATGATCTTTCCATCCTCCATCGGAAGATCTTCCGTAAATCCATATCCTGCTGCCATAGCCATGGCGCCTTCCAGTTGTCCTTCCACGCCGATCGGATTGATCACCTGACCGCAGTCATGAGCAGTCACGCAATTTTTAAGGGTTATTTTACCGGTGTCCGGATCGATATGTGCTTCGACAGCCTGAACTCCGAAGCTGTATGCCGGAGAAATCATGCCTTTCCTGTGAGGGGTGTAATGTCCTCTTCCGATAATGGTCAACCCTTCCTTCGCACGAATAGCCTCTTTTACCACATCAAAAAAGGAAAGACCTCTTTCGGGACGGGAGACAAGGTGTATCCAGCGGTCTTTAATATCAAGGTCATAGACAATGTTTGGAGATAATTTTGCGGCGGCAAATTCGATGATTTGCTGCTTGGCATCGGCAGCGGCCCTCTTTACGGCATTCCCCTGCATAAGGGTTTCACGGCTTCCCCAGGCACCGATATCCACCGGGCAGTTCTCCGTATCGCCCATGTGAATCCGGATATCTTCCACTTTTACACCGAGTTCTTCGGCACAGATGATCGACATGGTGGTATTGGAACCCTGGCCCATATCCTGGGAACCGATATAGAGATCCACTTTCCCATCAATGTTGACTTGGACTATGGCTGAAGAAAAGGCATAAGGGGTGTCGAACCAGTTAAAAATTCCTCCTGACATAAATCCATAGGCGGCAATACCGATACCCTGATTGGCGGGAAGCTTCCCTCTTGATTTTATCCATGTATCAATCTTGTCGAGACATTCCATTAGGCCACAACTCTGAATAGTGGCCTGTCCCGGGACTTCATACCCTGGATACATGGCATTTTTACGCCGTATGTCCATTCGATCAATCCCCAGTTCTTTGGCTATCAGGTCAATCTGAGTTTCGGCGCAGAATGTGGCCTGTGGAGCTCCAAAGCCGCGCATGGCGGAAGAAGGCGAGGTATTCGTATAGACCCTGTATCCGTCGTACCGGTAACTGGGCCACACGTAAGGAAATGCCTGGAAAAAACCGGTGAGATAAAGAGCCGTTGCTCCCATAGAAGTGTAAGCGCCCCCCTCGGTAAACACTCTCGCTTCTTTTGCAACGAAAGAACCATCCTTTTTAACGCCGGTCCTCAGGTAATAAAACATAGCCGTTCTGCGCTTTGTTGCTATAAATTCTTCTTCGCGTGTAAGGACTATTTTAACGGGTTTGAATAATTTCATGGATAACAGCGAACTGCAGAACTGGGCGGAATCAAGTTCAAATTTACTACCGAACCCTCCTCCTGTGTATCTTGAAATGACCCGGATGTCATTTTCTCGTATTCCCAGGGTCCAGGATAATAATACCTGGATATAATAATGGCTTTGGGTGGAGGTATAGACGGTCAGTTTTTTGTCAGGGGTGTAGCTGGCAACAGCACAGTGAGTTTCCATGCATACATGGTGCTGAGAAGAGCAGCGGAACCAGTCTTCACGGATGTAATCCGCTTTCAGAAAAGCTTCATCCACATCACCCCATTCGATATGACGCGTTACGTTAATATTCCGTTCAGCATGCTCATGTAGCTGAGGAGCATCTGCTTTTATTGCATCAAGCGGCTCAAAAACACCCGGGAGAGGTTCATATTCAACCTCAATCAAATCCATCGCTTCCTCGGCAGTATCCTCGTCAATGGCAGCCACAGCAGCCACAGGCTCTCCGATATAACGGACTGTTTCCCGTGCCAGAATTTCCTCATCGCAAAGCTCTTTAAAACGCCGCCAGATGCCCTGCCGGATGCCGATGGTATCGTTACCGGTAACAATCCCTTTCACACCGGTCAACGCTTCCGCCTTCGATGTATCTATATGGAGAATCTTTGCATGGGCGTGAGGGCTTCGCAATATCTTCCCATACAGCATTCCTGGCAATTTGACATCAAAGGTATATTGCGCCCTTCCGGTGATCTTTGCAATACCGTCAATGTTGTGGACGGGGGTATTTATTACATTGTACTTATT
>QYQJ01000022.1 GCA_007280875.1 Bacteroidota bacterium | reverse complement strand
GGTCAAAGCAACATGTCCTGAAAAGGACTTTAAGAACACAGACATGAGTTAATGCCAATTACTTCAACGGCAAAACTCGCAGGAGAAACTCGCATGCCAAAGGCGTCAATAATTTGGTAAAGATTTATAGGAGAAATGTATAAAAAAGATGAGCATAAAAAAGATGAGCATAAAAAAAAGCCGTTTCCCTTAATGAGAACCGGCTTTGAGTGCACTAGACCACCTCATCATCTACTCAGCACCATCTTCCCAGAAAATCTCCCACGCTTCATTCATGCCGACGGCCACCGTGGTCCGGGGGACATTGCGCTTCCGTTTCAGGATAAGGGCTCCGTCAGTAGGCTCCCGGATAGTTTGCCGCCTGACAAGGACAGAGTCTGATTTATCGAACACCACCAGGTTAGGGTTGGTGGTCAGGATCCGGACCCGGTCGTCCCAGACCTGTATGGCTTTGACACGGGAGACATTGGTATCGGGATTAGCCATCAGGGCAAGGATCTTCCGGGCATCCGGAAGACCATACCCCACGTAATTATTCGGATAGGGATAGAGAGAACCCGATTCATGCAGCAGGTCCATGACCGCTGCAGGGGTCAGCGTACTGTCTTTCTGAAGCATACAGGCGATCAACCCCGTCACCACCGGAGCAGTGAATGAAGTGCCCCACGGGGTATAGGAAATCAGGTCGGGTTTTACGTAGGGAACATCCGGATTCCCGACCGCACTGTAGCTGGCTTTGAATACCTTGTCGGTAAACCGGTCGGCACCTACTGCGATCACTCCGGGGGCATCGGCCGGTGCCCAGACGATATGCCAGGCATATTCTCCTGTATTTCCGGCACTGTTGACAATGATCATTCCTCGCTCTGCCCATTTCTGGCAGATCCTGGAGATCACGGTGGTTTTTCCATCCATTTGCCCGGGGGAATAGTTGTCTTCTTCATGGGTAAATTCATCCCAGAAACCGATCGACATGTTGACCAGTTTTACACCCAGGGAATCCAGGATCATGAAGGCCGTATCGATGTTCCTTTCATCGGTGCGGGCATCTTCACCGGCTCCGGCTCCTCCTGCCGGCCGGATCAGGTAAAACATGGCATCCCGGGCGAAACTTCCGCCAAACACAGTATCATCCGGATAAACTCCGGCAATGTATTTCAATACCTGGGTTCCATGGTTGTATTTAAACAGATTCACCGGATGACCGGGAATAAGATCCCTGATGAGCATGATCTGTCCATTCCTTCTCAGATGAGCCAGGAAAGTGTCTGACTGGATCCCTGCAAATCCGATATCCAGCACTCCGACTTTCACCCCTTCTCCCCGGAGTCCCTGTTCAAAGAAGGCTTCAGCATGAATCATTTGTATCGCCTCCACGTAGCCGGTGGGCCGTTCCCGTTCCTCCTCCGGAACACAGCCGATGAGAAGGAGGATAAACAGAAAAGAAACGATCCGGTAGCTGTACACTTTGATCATTCAGGTTGAATTGCATGCGAAAATACATGTTTGAACGATCTTCTGAAATAAAAATCTACTAATCCTCTGCAATTGGTAAATGGCTGGGTGTATAAAAGATGCCGCATTTCTCAAACAGCTCGGTTATTTCCGTGAAGAACTGCCTTTTCTCATCGTATCGAACCTCAAACGGCGGCAGAATCCCGTTCCGGGGGGAGTATTCCACAAAATTGGTTCCAACCGGCAGGGTACTCCAGAACGGTTCGTTCAACTCCCCGTCGATTCTGGGTGGAGTGGAGATCCGGATCGCCTGGATCTGCTTCCGTGCCAGCATGGCCGAGTCCAGTCTGTTAATGGCCTGCACAGCAGGGGTGATCAGGACCAAACTTAGCTTGGCTTACTGCGATTTCTGCGGGATATATTTCCTCACGTCATGAAAAACCTGATTTACAGATCAACCAGGGCAGTTCATCGATAAATCGGATCTCTTCCAACCATTTTGAACTGCTTCTTCCTATCTTTACAGGGTATTTCATGACAATGAGCAAACGCTATGTCATCCTGCTGCACCTCTCCTTCTGGATCCTCTTTGCCCTGATCCCGGAACTGCCGATGATCTTCCCCGACAGGAAGTACCCCCTCTATTACTATTATTATACCTTGTCGTCCCAGCTGTTGAATGTTCTGAATTTCTACCTGGTCTACTTCCTGGTTTCGATCGATTTCCTCCACCGCCGGAAGATCGTCGTCAACCTGCTGAAAGTGCTCGGTGTGATCGCCTTCTTCATCGGAGTGCGATTGGTCATGCTGGTTGTCGTGCAGGTCTACTTTGCCGGATTCGACTACCAGGAGGTCCATATCAGGTTCTATCACGTGGTACTGGAGTCCTACTACTCCATTTCGTTTACCCTGATGGCCGTGCTGATCAAGTTCATGATTGATTGGTTCAGGACCCAGAAACAGAAAAGTGAACTCATGGCCCGAAACAAAACCTCTGAGCTGGCTTTGCTCCGTTCGCAGATCAACCCGCACTTCCTCTTCAATACATTGAACAACCTCTATTCACTGGTTTATAAGAAGTCGGACGAAGCCCCCTCCATGGTGATGAAGCTATCAGATATCATGCGGTATATGCTCTATGACTCGAACAGTGAAAAGGTGAGTCTGGAGAAGGAGATCGAATACATCGGGAGCTTTATCGAGCTCAATGAGTTGCGCCTGCAGGAGGGACAGTTTGTTTCGTTTGATGTCGAAGGGGATATCCAGTCCAGGGTTATTCCGCCGATGCTCCTGGTACCATTTGTGGAAAATGCCTTCAAGCATGGCCGGAAAAAGTACAAGCTTCCCGGGATCACTATCCGGCTGGAGGTAACCGGAAACCGGCTGGATTTCGATATCCGGAATTATCTGCACGGGAGTGCTACCATCAATAAAGATCAGCAGGGAGGGATCGGGCTTGGGAATGTCAGAAAACGTCTGGATATGATCTATCCCGGAACCTATACCCTGGATATTGATCAAACACATGAAGAATACCATGTTCATTTAACGATTCAACGAGTATGAAAATCACATGCATTGCCGTAGATGATGAACCCCTGGCCCTGGAGGTGATCGAAGATTACATCCAGAAAATCCCTTTTCTGAAGCTGGAAAAAACCTTTGATAATGCCCTTCAGGCGATGGACTACCTTCGCCAGCATAAGGTCGACCTGATGTTTCTGGATATCCAGATGGAGGAACTCACCGGTATCCAGATGCTGAACATCCTCAAGCCAAAGCCCGAGGTGATCTTCACCACGGCCTACGATCAGTTTGCCCTGCAGGGATACGAGCTGGATGTCACCGATTACCTGCTGAAGCCGATCTCCTTCGAACGGTTTGTCAAGGCGGTCGATAAGGTGCATGAAAAACTCTGCCGCCAGGCCAACGCCAAATGTCTGCCCGAAGAGGTCTCTATCTTTAATCCCAAGATCGATTACTTTTTCATCAAAAGCGGATTCAAATTGCATAAAGTTACCTTTGATGAGATCCTCTACGTTGAAAGTCAGGGAGATTACCTGAAGATCGTAACTCCTAAAGCCCGGATCATGACCCTGCAGACCTTTAAGGGAATCGAGGAGATCCTGCCTCCGGCCAACTTCATCCGGGTCCATAAATCCTACATCGTCGCCATCGACAAGATCGAGTCGATCGAAGGGAACATGATCAAGGTGGCCGACAAGCTTATCCCTGTCGGCGAAAACTACAAGAAGAGCTTTCAGCTATTGCTGGAGAAGAAGAAGATCATGTGACACTCCATTATTTTCAGATATTTGTCAGGACCAATCGCCATTATTATGAAGACCAACTTCTTCCTCTTTGTTGTATTATTCACTACCTCATCGGGTCTTGCCCAAACGGGCGACTATCCCTATACACCTGTGAAATTTTCGGATGTCAGGATCCATGATGCCTTCTGGTCCCCCCGGCTGGACACAAACCGTATGGTCACCATCCCTTTTGCCTTCCGGAAGTCGGAAGAGACCGGCCGGCTGAAGAATTTCAAGGTAGCCGGAGAGGTCAACGCCGGAACGATCTCCACAGGCAGTTTCTGCAGCAATTACGGCTACGATGATTCGGATGTGTACAAGATCATCGAGGGGGGCGCCTACTCCCTGGCCACCCATCCTGATCCGGTGCTGGAGAGCTTTCTCGATGACCTGATCACCGACATTGCTTCCGCCCAGGAACCGGATGGCTACCTCTATACCATGCGGACCATCAATCCCGGTAAGTCGTGGGCGAAAGAACGCTGGGTCAACGCCAGGTACAACGGCAGCCATGAACTGTACAACGTGGGGCACATGTACGAAGCAGCCGTGGCATACTTCGACGCCACCGGCAAGCGGGTACTCCTGGATGTGGCGCTGAAGAACGCCGATCTCCTCTGCAACACCTTCGGCCCCGACAAACGGCCCATGGCCTCGGGCCACCAGGAGATCGAGATCGGACTGGCAAAACTTTACCGGGTCACCGGAGAGAATAAATACCTGGACCTGGCAAAATTTTTTCTGGATGAGCGTGGGAAAGGGGAGAAGAGTGGCAGCATCTATACCCAGGATCACCTCCCGGTAACCGACCAGAAGGAGGCGGTAGGGCATGCCGTACGCGCCACCTACATGTACTCGGCCATGGCCGACGTGGCGGCGCTGACGGGCGATTCAGCTTACATCCGGGCGATCGACCGGATCTGGAACGATGTGGTATCGGGCAAGATCTACCTGACCGGCGGGATCGGCTCCCGCTCCTCCGGCGAGGCTTACGGCGACCGCTACGAACTGCCCAACCTCACCGCCTACAACGAGACCTGTGCGGCCATCGCCAACGTTTTCTGGAACTACCGGATGTTCCTCCTGCATGGAGACAGCAGATATATCGATGTTTTGGAACGAACCCTGTACAACGGGGTGATCTCCGGGGTATCCCTCGACGGCACCAGGTTTTTCTATCCCAATCCGCTTGAATCGGAAGGGAACTATACACGCTCCGAATGGTTCGGCTGCTCCTGCTGCCCCTCCAACATCTCCCGCTTCATTCCCTCCATCCCCGGCTACATCTATGCCACACGGGCCGACACCCTCTTTGTGAACCTCTACATAGGGAACACCGGAACGATCCGCATCGCAGGCCGGGAGCTTCAGGTGGAGCAAAAAACCGGTTATCCCTGGGACGGGAAAGTGCAGCTGACCCTTTCGGCCGAAACGCCGCTCCTCATGACCCTGGCTCTCCGGATCCCCGGTTGGGCGCAGAACATTGTCCTTCCCGGCGGATTGTACCATTTTGCTGACTCTTCCAAAGCTTCTCCCGGTCTGACCCTGAACGGCAAACTCCGGCAGGTGAATCCCCGCAATGGATATGTGACCATTACCAAAACCTGGAAGACCGGAGATGTGGTGGAACTCTCCATCCCCATGCCGGTGCGAAAAGTGCTGGCGGTTGATCAGATTGACGACGACCGAAATAAGGTGGCCCTGACGCGGGGCCCGATCGTCTATTGTGCAGAAGGTATTGACAATGACGGGGATGTGAAGGATCTGATCGTCTCCCTGAAAACCCCCTTCAGCTATGCCTTCGACCCGGCCCTCCTGAACGGCGTGGGCACCCTTACCGGGAAGATCAATAAACTGCAGGGAGACGGCTTCAGCCAGCCTGTCGTCTTTCATCCTTCGTCCCTCGTCCTTCTTCCCTATTACGCCTGGAACCATAGGGGTACCGGCGTCATGAACGTCTGGTTTTATGACGACCGGTATGTCTTCGCGCCGCTGATGGATCCACCCGGATCGCTATTCCTGAATACCATCACAGTAAGAATGAAACAGCATGAAGGGCAGGAGATCTACTATACCGACGGAGATGATTTTCCGGATCAGAGCACGATAAAATATGAAGGGAACCCGGTCGAGCTATCTGCGACGACATCCCTGGCTGCAGCCTCTTTTGACCAGGAAGGAGATGCCAGTACGATTGTACTAGGGAACTTTTCCCGGGTGGTGCTTGCTCCTCCCCTGGTCGTAGCCACCACCGCAGATGGTCTGATCTGCCGGTATTACGAGGGACGGTTCCGGAAATTGCCCCGGTTCGACACCCTTGTCCCCTTGAAAACAGTTACGGTCGCTGATATCGATGCCTATACCGCTCGTGACACAGCCGATGCATATGCCCTGGAATTTGACGGGCTGATTATCATTCCAATGGATGGAATATACACCTTTTTTATCCGGTCGGATGATGGCGGACGGATTTTAATTGATGGGCAACAGGTTGCGATCAATGATGGGCTGCATGAGATCACGGAGGAGATGGGCCAGGCAGCTCTGGCAAAAGGTCTTCACAGGATCAATGTTGAGTTTTTCGATTACGGGGGCGATGAAGGGCTTGAGGTACTGGTGGCAGGGCCGGGCCTGGAGAAGCAGCGGGTGCCGGCGGAGTGGTTCAAATACAATGAATATAAATGAACAAGGATGACGAATGAACAGGAATTCATGTCATTCGTCATTCCTGCTCACTCGTCATTAGAAATGGCTTCTTTCTGATTCAGCACGGTCTGGTAGAGGGTGGCAAAAGAGGCCCTGATCCAGATAACAGCAGGAATTATCCCGACAATGAGGCAGAGGATTCCTGCAATGCCGATGAAGATGCTGAGAATCCCCATCCCGAAAATAGTCCAGCCAAATCCCCTGGTCATCCTCCAACTCTCCTCCACCGCAGCAATGGCATCCAGTTGCTTGTCCATCACCAGGTACGGTACGAAGGCCAGCCGGCAGGCGACAATGATCCCCGGGATGATCAGGGCCAGGAATGCGATACCGATCAGGGCCGACCTCAGCAGGTGGGCAAGAATGATATTCAGGTAGTAGTCAAATCCACGCAGGATATTCTTTATATCTACCTGTTCCCGCCGGACACCCTGCAGGTAGAGGTAAGATGCAGCAAAGGAAAATGCAGGGTACACAAGGAATAAATATCCGATTCCCAACACTCTTAACAACACGAAACTGGCTGTGTGATGATATGCATTCATGTTCGCCAGCCCCATCGGGAGTGAAACCAGTCCGAGAACCAGAAATAAAAGAAAATAAGGAAGGAAATAATCCCTCATGATCTCCCAACCATAGCTGAAGCTTGAAGATAAGGAGGGTTCTACGGTGTGATGTGTGAATTTATCCATGGCTTTTAAATTTGGTTATGAAGCAAAAGTAGACCCGCTTCTCACGATATCCTTCCTACTTTCGTCGGAATCTGAAAAATCACGACCAAAGTCGGATGGTCGACTTAAGTCGTGTTCCTACATTTGGAAAATTCATTATCTTGGAGGGATGAAAGAGACCCTGTTCAGCATCGACTTCTTATTATGCCTGGCTGTTTCCATCATGGGGATCCTGATAACCATTGAATTGAGAAAAAGCATACGACAGGGTTACTTTTCCAGTCTTCTGTTTTTCCTGGTTTTCTATTCCGCTTTCGGATTATATGGAATGTGGGGGCAGCAATTTTTACAGTATGTCTTAACCCCGGTAGAAAACCCGGCATTGATGGGGAAAATATCCCGTTTTCTCTCCTTCCTCGGGATCCCCTTTCTGGTCACAGCCTGGTTTATGCTGGTGAAGTTCTCCCTCGATATCCGGTTCAAAACCATCAATAGTTACCTGGTATTTACCTTCTTTGTGGTGAATGTCGGATGTATCATTCTCTCCCGGATATTTCTGAAGGAGTATTCCAGCGATTCGGTCATTACCGACAGCAGCCGGATCTTTTTCACCTCATTCAATCTACTGTACTTTTTCCTTGCCGGTTTCCTCCTCGTTCTTTCCCGTTCCTGCCGGAAGGATTACCGGGGAGGCAGCTCCATAACGGTGCTGGGCTGGCTGTTGATCGGCTCCGGAATACTGGCCAGTATTCCCTTTCTTTTTTCCGGGAATTATTATGTAGTCGATCTTTTTGTGACCCTGCTCTTTTTTCTGGGGATGATTGTGCCGGTACTCTTCCTGAAGATGGCCCCGCTGATGCCTTTGAAATCTGCCTCAGCGCAGGGACCATCGACTGAACTCCATGGCTTTGAAGCCTTCTGCCGGCGCTTTGAGATTTCTCACCGGGAAGCCGAGATCATCCGGGAACTATGTAAAGGGCTCACAAACCAGGAGATCGCCGACCGGCTTTTTATTACCCTGCAAACCGTCAAAGATCACCTTTACCGGATCTTTATCAAGACAGAGGTGAAAAGCAGGGTGCAGCTGGTGAACCTGGTGAGGGGAACCACTTCGCTCTGACCTTAACCCACCCCGGCTATTTTTCTTGGAAGAATTTCTTTTCTCCGGGGAGGAGGAGTACCAGGAATCCAAACCCAAGTACGAAGAAGACAATAATTCCCAGTACCGAGTTCCGCATGCTGCCGGTGATGGCTTCAATAGCGCCGAAAGCAAAAGTGCCGGCGACGATAGCCAGTTTTTCGGTCACATCGTAGAAACTGAAGAAGGAGGTGTGGTCTTTGGTCTTTGGGATCATCTTGGAATAGGTGGAACGGGCCAGCGACTGGGATCCGCCCATGACAAGACCCACAAAAAAGGCCACGATCATAAATCCGATGGCATCTGTGATCAACCAGGCCCCGAAGCAGATCAAGATCCAGCAAAACACAGAGATAATCAGGGCTTTGAAATTGCTTAGTTTCGACGAGAGCCAGGCAAATAGATGGGCTCCGGCCATCCCCACCAGCTGGATCAGCAGGATGGTGGAGATCAGGATCTCTGTGGAAAGACCCAATTGTTTTTCACCATAGGTAGCTGCCATGAACATCACCGTGAGCAGTCCCATCGTGATAAAGAAGAAACCTAACAGGTAGATGGTGAGATGCCGGCTTTTTCGAACGATCCGGAAG